>NZ_JBXAXY010000009.1:0-28905 GCF_056782015.1 Dellaglioa sp. CoH-57-MRSF-17
ACTTTTTTCTTTATTTCAACTGTGAACATAGTAAAACCCCCTGAGTTAGATTTCTCCAACTCAGGGGGTTCACTTCAACACCCAAAGTTATTTTCTTTTTAGTGGTATACTACACAAGTAGTAAAATACAAAATTTCGGGGTAGAGAATACAGCGTTAAGTGCCAAAAGGACGGAATGTGTCTTTTGGACGAAGGCTAGCGATAGCTGCGGTTGTGTTTTCGCATTCGCCGCATACCACAATGTGGCAACTCCAACGAGGAGATGTCTGAATCATGGAAAATTTAACAAAGAGGTTAACCGCAAAGAATATAGCGGTGATGGGTCTATTATTGGCTGGTCAAATTATTCTAACTAATTTATTATCGTATCAGGTATTGACGTTACGGATAAGTTTCACTTTTATTGCGACTTATCTATTAGCGGCGTGGTTTGGCCCATTACTGGGTGGTATTGGTTCTGTTTTATCGGATTTACTTGGAACAGTATTATTCAGTAAAGGAGGTACATTTTTCTGGGGATTCTCGCTATCTGCTTTCTTAGGTGCGTTTTTCTATGGACTTGTATTTTATAAAAAACCATTTACGTTACCGCGAATTATTATTGCCGTATTAATCAATGTCGTTGTTATTGATTTATTGTTAAATACATTCTGGCTAGTATTAATGTACCAGTCACCTTGGACAATTATCTATGCACGTGCTATCAAAGATTTAATTTTAATTCCAATTCAAATTATTTTGTTATATATGGTTGGTAATAATAAACAAATCCAAAGATTAGGTAAACGATTATAGGAGGATTCAATCTATGCCATTGATGAAAATTGATATGATTGAAGGCCGTTCTGAAGGCCAAATAAAAGAAATTTTAGATATTGCTTATGATGTAATGCTTAATTCATTTGGCGCACCAGTTAGTGACAGATATCAAATTGTCACTCAACATCCAATAAATGAAATGCAAATTTTAGATACTGGGCTTGGATTTATGCGAACAAAAGAAGTATTGGTCTTTAGTTTAACAACGCGACCAAGAACGACAGAGCAAAAAGAAACCTTCTATCAACAGTTAATGCAACAGTTACAAACAAAAGTTGGATTGAGACCAGAAGATTTAATGATTAATTTAACAACTAATACTGATGAAGATTGGAGCTTTGGCATGGGCCAAGCACAATTTTTAACGGGTGACTTATAGAAATTAACCAGACGGCGAATTTATTTTCGTCGTCTATTTATTTGCTAAAGAAGGGTGAATCACTGATAAATTTACTAAAATAAGTTATAATAAAGAAAATAAACTATTTGGAGGAATTTAAATGTCAATTTTAGTTTTGGGTGGCGCAGGTTACATTGGTTCACATACTGTTGATCAATTAGTAGAAAATAGTCGTGATGTTGTTGTTGTCGATAATTTAGTGACAGGGCACTTAGAGGCTGTTAATAAAAAGGCAAAATTTTATCAAGGAGATATTGCGGATAAAAATTTTATGCGCAATGTTTTCAAAAATGAGGATATTGAAGCAGTTATTCATTTTGCAGCTTCATCTCTTGTTGGTGAATCAATGGTAAAACCATTAAAATATTTTGACAATAATACAGCAGGGATGATTCATTTACTTGAAGTCATGACTGAAGTTGGCGTTAAAAAAATCGTCTTTTCTTCAACAGCTGCAACATATGGTGAACCTAAAGTTGTCCCAATTCATGAAGATGACCCTCAAATTCCAACAAATCCATATGGTGAAAGTAAATTAGCCATGGAAAAAATTATGCACTGGACTGACGTTGCAGATGGTGTTAAGTTTGTCGCATTACGTTATTTCAATGTTGCTGGATCAAAACCAGATGGTAGCATCGGTGAAGATCACAATCCTGAAACACATTTAATTCCAATTATTTTACAAGTTGCTAACGGAGAACGTGAAAAATTACAAATTTTTGGGGACGATTATGATACCAAAGATGGTACAAACGTCCGTGATTACGTGCATGTTCTTGATTTAGCAGATGCGCACATTCGCGCCTTAGATTACTTACTTGCGGGAAATGAAAGTAATGCCTTTAACTTGGGTTCATCTAATGGATTTTCAAATATGGAAATTCTAGAAGCAGCACGCCGTGCAACAGGTAAAGAAATTCCTGCAGAAATTGCACCACGTCGTGCAGGTGATCCTTCAACTTTAATTGCAGCAAGTGAAAAAGCACATGAAATTCTTGGTTGGGCTCCTAAGTATGAAAATATGGAAGATATCATTAAGACAGCATGGACTTTTGAACAGACGCATCCAAATGGATTTTCAAAATAAATTAGTTATTAACCATAGGACAATTATTTGTCCTATTTTTTTGTTAATTTTCTCTTAGAAAAAATTTGTGATACTATTTTTGTGCTAAAATGTTAACAAAGCAGAGATAAAGGAAGATATGAATGAAAATTTTAGCAATTGATACATCGAATATACCACTCAGCGTCGCTGTTTTAGAAGATAGTGCATTATTAGCAACTATCACAACGAATATAAAAAAAAATCACAGTATTACATTGATGCCAGCAATTTCTGATGTCATGAAATTAGCAGGTATTAAGCCTGCAGAGCTAGACCGAATTGTGGTTGCACAAGGTCCAGGATCTTTTACTGGTCTCAGGATTGGCGTTGCCACAGCTAAAACACTAGCATTTACATTAGATTGTGAATTAGTTGGTGTCTCTAGTTTAGCAATGTTGGCTGCAGGTATTTCCACAAATAGTGATTCTGATATTGTACCGTTATTTGACGCACGTAGGAATTACGTATTCTCAGGTTTGTATAAAAATGATAATGAGCTTGTAAATGAATTACCAGACCAGCATAGAGAACTTGTGACTTGGGTGACTGAATTAAAAGAGCGTAACCGACCACAAATTTTTGTTGGAACTGATGTCGATTTATTTAAACAACAAATTATCGATATTTTAGGTGATCAGGCACAGTTTCCAGCTTCATTTTTAAATATTCCTCAGGCATTTATTTTGGGATTAATTGGTAAAGATAAAGAGCCCGCTAATCAGGAGACATTTATTCCGAATTATTTACGATTAACGCAAGCAGAGACGCAATGGTTAGAAACCCATTCAGATAAGGATCATAATACCTATGTTGAAAAAATTTAAAGCACGAGTGAAACAAATTATTCCAGAATTAAGACCAGATGAACCTGTTAGGACATTAGTTTTTCAGAATCATAGAATTAAAATTAGAAATGAAAGTTATTTTATGACACGTGCTGTTGTACCTGATATTCCGGAACTACTTGAGATTGAAAAAGCAGTTTATGATGGTAAATCACCATGGAGTGCAAAAATATTTGAAGGCGAAATTTGCCAAAAAAGCAAAACACTTTATTTAGTCTTACGTAAGGAAGATAAAATGTTAGGCTTTATTGGTTGTTCAACGGATGCAATAACGGGAGACGTACATATTGCGAATATTGCTGTTCTACCTGAATGTCAGGGTAGAGGGATGGGAAACTTTTTGGTAACGTCTATTACAAGGCGTGCTCGTTTAATGAGATTTAGAACAGTTAGTTTAGAGGTTCGCCGTGATAACCAGACGGCTTTAAATCTATACCACCAATTAGGATTTACTAAAGTGGGTATCCGAGAGAATTATTATGTTGAAGATGGGCAAGATGCTGTTGATATGTTGCTTAAATTAAAATAAAGGAATATGAATTAAGTTGAAAGAGGTCTCAATGGATAAAACGGAAAGAAATCTAATTTTAGCATTTGAATCAAGTTGTGATGAAACTAGTGTCGCAGTGGTCGAAGACGGTCATCTTATTTTGTCGAACATCATTGCAACGCAAGTTAATAGTCATAAACGTTTTGGTGGTGTTGTACCTGAAGTTGCCAGCCGCCACCATATTGAACAAATTACGAGTTGTATTAAAGATGCTATGACAGAAGCAAATGTAACTTATGATGATTTAGATGCTGTTGCGGTTACTTATGGACCAGGATTAGTTGGTGCTTTACTAGTAGGTGTTTCTGCTGCTAAAGCTATCGCATTTGCTCACGAGTTGCCTTTAATTCCCGTTAACCATATGGCAGGCCATATTTTTGCAGCGCGCTATGAATCTGAAATAGTGTATCCATCAATGGCTTTACTCGTTTCGGGTGGACATACTGAGTTAGTTTATATGCCTGAAGAAGGTCAATTTGAAATTATTGGTGAGACACGTGATGACGCAGCAGGTGAAGCTTATGATAAAGTTGGGCGTGTTCTTGGGATGACTTATCCATCAGGAAAAGAAATTGATGAACTTGCACATACTGGACAAGATACGTTTAATTTTCCGCGTGCCATGATCAAAGATGACAGTTATGACTTTAGTTTCAGTGGATTGAAAAGTGCCTTCATCAATACAGTTCACCATGCAGATCAATTAGGCGAAGAGTTGGACCGGGCTGATTTAGCAACAAGCTTTCAACAAAGTGTGATTGATGTACTTGCTGAGAAAACGGTACGTGCTTGTCATGAGTATGATATTAAACAATTAATTTTAGCCGGTGGTGTGGCAGCTAATAAAGGGTTACGTACAAGACTTGAATCTGATATGAAGAAAATGAATGATATTGAATTTGTGAAGGCGCCCATTAAATTATGTGGTGATAATGCTGCAATGATTGGTGCAGCAGGATATGTTGAATTTATTAAAGGTCAACGTGCAGGATTAAATTTAAATGCTGATCCTAGTTTAGAATTTGATTGGATAGTTTAATTATTATAAAATTAAAATAGAGATTTAGAGTTCGCCTTGTAATGCTAAACAGTTGTTTAACACTGGGGAGAACGCTAAATCTCTATTTTTTTGTAAATGGTTAATTTATATTTCTAAAATAATTTTTTGGTAAAATAAATTGGGATAGATAAACGAGTAATCCTAGTCCGAATAGAATAATAATTGTGGTTCCAAAAATAAAATCAAATTGTTGTAATTGATAGTACGCAATAATGCCAATTAACCACCAAATAATATTTAACCAATAAGGCAACGTTTTTTTCATAATAAAGTAAGTGACAAAAACAATTGCATATAATGGTGTAAAAACTGACGCGATAAAATATAAGAAATTTTGATAATTATCAATAGGAACTACCCATGCAATGACTAAGCCAAGCGCAACTATAATGATACTAATCAATTTCATATGTTTAAAGGAATGTATATTCTGAACGTTAATTGTTGCTGACATAACATCTAAAAATGTGGTTGTAACAGTTGAAAATATAATAATGAATAATGCGATTATACCTAAACCTGATGTAGCCAAGAACGAGGTAAAATCAGTGAATCCGGTTCTAGTTGTTAAAAGTAAGCCAATGGTAAACATGATTAAACTACCTAAAAAATAGCTAAACGAACTAACTGTAGACATAGCAAGTGGATGTTTTGTTGATTTTGTGTAATCACCTATTAGTGGTAGCCAAGATAACGCCATGGTGATATTTAATTCAACAGCTGATCCAAATGTCATATTTAAGCCATTGGAAGTATGTGAAACGGGTACTTTGAAAATTAAAAAAATCATGATACCTGCACCAATAACTAATAAATTAACAACAATTAAATTAATTCGATACAAACTATTTTCGCTAACTAATAACCAAATGATAATCAAAATAGCTATGACAAGTCCCATAATAATTGAATTTTTAAAATTAAGTAAGGAACTTGAAATACCATTCATTGCTGAAATTGCGTTGACGATCATAACAGCGGTCCAACCAATTAGTTGAATCAAATTGATAAGTGAAAATAAGAGCACACCTGTTGAGCCAAAAGCAACTTTAGTTGACTGAATGGCTGTCTGATGCTTTTTGGCACCAATATAACCAGCAGGTAGTAAGAAGAGACCACAACCAATTAAATGACCAATTAGAATTGCAAGGAAACCTTTAGAAAAGCCAAGTGGAGCTAGTAACATGCCCGTCATAATTTCGGCAATTGAAATGGCCGCACCTAGCCAAAGTAAAAATTGTCCACGTAATTCTTTAGTTTCTGTCATCTTAATCGTCCTCCAATTTAAAATAATGATTTATGGATTGAACTGTTTGTTCAATGTTCGGACTTTTAGCAATCAAGGAAATAACAGCAACTCCCGAAACAGTTGTAGTAGCCAGTTTGGCTAAATTATTTTCTGAAATACCACCAATTGCAACAATCGGGAGTTTACTAATTGATAGTAATTGATTTAAGCCAGCTATTCCGAGAGGCGCAGTCGCATCTGACTTTGATTTTGTAGGAAAGACAGGGCCACTACCAATATAAGCGATACCTGATAATTGATTGGCTTGTTTAATTTGATCGAGTGTTTGACAAGAAAGGCCAATCGCTAATTGACCCGCCGATTGATCTATCACATTTTGAATCTTTTGGTCATTTTGGCCAACGTGAATACCATCTGCTTGAATTTCAAGTGCTAAAGGTAGATCATCATCAATGAAAAAAGGAACTTGGTATTTTGTGCATAACCTCTGACATTCAATTGCGAGTGTCTTTTTTTGTATCCGGGTTAAAGGGGTTAAGAGATTTTTTTCTCTAAATTGGAAACAAGAAATGCCTGATTTTAACGCTCGTTCTAAAGTAGGTAGTAATTGATTGTCGGCGACGTCTTGAGTTCCTGCAATGAAGTAACTTGCTAACCATGATTGATTAAATGTCTTCATTTTGCGTTACCTCACGATATGCCCAATGATTTAATGGCCCGTGACCATGTCCAACGATAATACCGTTGCTAATTGTTGCTTCAACATATTTTTTAGACACTAAGATGGCCGTTTTAATATCTTGTCCTTTGGCAATTTCTGCTGCAATGCAGGCTGAGAGGGTATCACCAGTGCCATGAGTTCGAATTGTATCAATACGTTTCGAGCTCATCCAGAATGAATCGTTATCTTCTAATAATACAAAGTCATTTACGATATTTTCAGAGTTATAATGTCCGCCTTTAATGATGACGTTTTTTGCACCTAATAATTTAATCTTTTTTCCAGCTGCACTCATGTCTTCTTTTGAATTAATGGTCAAGCCAGTTATGACTTCAGCTTCTGGAATATTCGGGGTTACTACCGTGGCTAAAGGAATTAATTCTTCTTTGATTGTAACAACAGCATCCTCAGAAAGAAGTGTGGCACCGCCTTTTGCAACCATGACAGGGTCAACAATTAGGGGACCAAATTGATATTTTTTCAGATTTTTAACGACTACTTTAACGTGTTCTGAATCTGCAAGCATCCCTGTTTTGCATGCTTTAATGGCTAAATCATTTGCAATTGAGGCAAATTGTTCATTAATAATTTTAGCAGGGAGGGGAAGACTGTCTTGCACACCAAGTGTGTTTTGTGCAGTGATTGCGACGAGAACTGTTGCAGCATAGACATGCCGTTCTTGCATCGTTTTTAAGTCAGCTTGCATACCAGCGCCACCACTACTATCGGATCCAGCAATTGAAAGTGCTTGTGGAAAATCAGGCATTATAGGTCTCCTTTCATCGTTATCTGATTAGAAAGTTCATTTATCGTTATTAAATGTAGTTTATCAAGTAGGTTAACAATAAAACTACCTGGTTTTTCGGTAATTAACTCATCAGCAACAAGTTCACCAGTTGTTGCAAAGATAAGGCAGGCGATTCTTGCTGCTTCAAACTCATTATCTTTAGAGACAGCTGCAAACGCAGCAATTAAACTTGAAAGCATATCGCCTGAACCAACATGTGTTTGGAAAAGAGACGTTCCCTGTGTCACAGTTGCAACACGCTTTCCATCAGAAATATAGTCTGTAGGACCACTTAGAACAACCGTACAATTGTACCGTTTGGCTACAATTTTTGCGATTTCTGCTAAATCTGCAGAACCATTTCCTGCATCAATACCTTTTGCTTGCCATTCAACACCAGCTAATGCAGCAATTTCACCAGCATTACCGCGAATAAAATTAAAATGAAAATGCTCAAGCAAGTTTGTAATTACTTTTTGTCGGTAAGGCATGGCAACAGCAACTGGGTCTAGCACAAGTGGGATAGCTAAATCGTTTGCGATTTGACTAACCCTCTCAATGTAAGGTAATTCTGAACTTTTAAATGATCCCATATTGATTGTGGCAGCAGCAGAAATTTGTAACATTTCGGCTGCTTCTTCAATCGCACTGGGCATGATAGGGGAAGCGCCAATTGCGTTGAGTCCATTGGCAACGTCTTGAACCGTGATGTAATTAGAAATGTTGAAAATTACTGGGTTCTCTTCACGAAGTTTATCGAGTAGTTCTAATGGCATAACTTTCTCCTCTTGAGTACACAAAAACCCCACTCTTTGACAAAAAAATTGTAGAGTGGGGTCCTTCTTCACACTTTCCTACGCAAGTTTTGGCTTACAGGTTCGAAGGGATTAGGTTGAAAAAACCTATCTCAGTTCTTCTAAAGAACACCCCTAGTGTACTTATATTTTATTTTTAGATTACAACAAAAGAATAGGCTTTCATTCTTTAAATGTCAATAAATAAAAAAAAAAAAGCTAGCTTATTCTAAAGCTAAGCTAGCTTCTTCCCAATTAGTTTCTGCAGTCTCTATTGCAGTTTGAATAGATTGTAGTTCAGTTTGTAGTTCCTGAAGTTTATCTGCATCACTAAAAATAGTAGGTTGAGACATTTTTTCTTCAAGTTCTGTTTGATGAATTTCTAATTCACTTAATTCAGATTCTAAACGATCAATTTCACGTGTTAATTTACGTTGTTCCTTTTGCGTTTCTTTATTTTGTTGATAATTAGTTGTTGGTTTAACTTCAGGGACTTCTGAAGATGAGGCAATTTCAAGTGCCATTTTTTCGGCTGCGATAGCTTCTAATTCTTCTTTTTTATCAACATAATAATCGTAATCACCCATGTAGTAAGTAGAGCCTTCTTTTGAAACTTCAATAATACTTTCTGCAACTTTATTAATGAAGTAGCGGTCATGAGAAACAAGTAAGACAGTACCATCAAAGTTAGCAATCGCCTTTTCAAGGACTTCCTTACTATCAATGTCTAAATGGTTAGTGGGTTCATCAAAGATTAGGAAGTTATCTTTGTCCATTGCAAGTTTGGTCAAAGCAAGACGCGCTTTTTCACCACCACTTAAATTTGAGACACGTTTCAAAACGTCATCCCCAGAAAATAGAAATCCACCTAATAATGATCGAATATCTGTTTCAGGAGTTGAAGGATGATCATTCCAGAGTTCATCTAAAACAGTATTTTTATCTGTTAATTGATTTTGCTCCTGATCGTAGTAGCCAACATGAACATTAGCGCCAAGGAATGCTTCACCACGAATAAATGGAATTTGGCCTAAGATACTTTTAAGTAAGGTTGATTTTCCCACACCATTCGGGCCAACAATAGCTTGAACTTGATGCTTATGTAAATCAATTGAAACGGGTTCAGATAACACTTTATTATCGTAACCAACAGCTGCCCCGGCAACAGTTAAAACGATATTACCACTCTCATCTGCAGATTTAAAACTAAAACGAGGGGCTTTTTCGTCACCTTCTGGTCGGTCAAGTTTATCTAATTTTTCGAGTTGTTTACGACGACTTTGCGCTCGTTTTGTTGTTGAGGCTCGAACAATGTTTTTATTAACAAAATCTTCGAGTTTTTCAATCTTATCTTGTTGTTTTTCGAAAACTTTCCATTCTTGTTTTAAATTAGCTTCTTTTTTTACAATAAATTGGGAGTAGTTGCCATTGTAGTGAGTCGTTTCATTATGGCTCATATCATAAACTTCTGTCACAATTTTATCTAAGAAGTAACGATCATGAGAGACAATTAAGAGTGCCCCTGTATAAGTCTTCAAATAGCCTTCTAACCAAGTTAGTGTCTCAATATCTAAGTGGTTAGTTGGTTCATCTAAAATTAATAAATCACGTTTTTCTAAAAGTAATTTTGCTAAGGCTAAACGTGTTTTTTGACCACCAGAGAGAGTCCTAATATCGCGATTGAAATCTTCTTCATAAAATCTAAAACCATGTAAAACAGAACGGATTTCTGATTCATAACCATAGCCATTTTTTTCACTGAAATCATGTGAAACTTGATCATAGGTTGATAATAGTTTTTCAAATTTTTCAGAATCTTCTGCATTTTTAGGATCAGCAATTTGGGCTTCTAATGTATGAATTTGGATTTCCATTTTTTTTAAATAATCAAAAACACGACTCATTTCGTCCCAAATCGAACGTTCTGAAGTAACAGTTGTTGTTTGTGCTAAGTAACCGATGGTCATGCCTTTATGTTTAATGATTTGACCAGCATCAGTAGCCTCTTGATCAATAATCATTTTAATTAATGTTGATTTTCCAGCACCATTTCGACCAACTAGGGCTATCCTAGCATCGTCTTTGATATCCATATTTGCATTTTCAAAAAGAACATCTGCGCCAAAATAGCGAGCTGCTTGTTGTACTTGTAACAGAATCAAAATAATTCCACCTTTCTTTTAAAGTGACGATTGAATAATTAATACTAGACTATTCATAAGAATATGAGCAATCATTGACGTTTTGATGTCACCTGTTCGTTTGTAGAGGTAACAGAAAAGTAATCCAATTAAAAAGTAGATAGCTAAATGGCCATCATTATGTGCCAAACTAAATAATAAACTAGAAAGAATTGCGGCAGAAATAGGTGATATGAAACTTGCTAAATTGCCAAAAAAGACTTTTCTAAAAACGAGTTCCTCCATAATGGGAGCACCAAGTGAGACTGCCAACATATAATAAGGATATTTTGTAAAAATAGTCATAATTTCATTTGTATTTTGTGAGGGTACGGTCGTTTTTAAAATGGTGAATGAAATTAATTGAATAACTGTTTGGATTACTAACGTTAGAACGAATCCAAGAATACCCCACGAAATAATTTGTGACCATTTAGAGGAACCATCTATTGTATTTCTAGCACTGAAGTAATGATTTAACCAAATTAACAATATTGCTCCTAAAACATAATCAGCCGTCATTACTGGATAGATAACTGATTTTAAAGAAAATAGTTGATTCAGAATTGTTGGTAAAATAAAGATAACGAGGTAGCCTAATAAAATAGCGATTGAATTTTTACTAGTTGATTTTGACATGAGAACTCCTTTAACTGTAATTAGATAGTCGTGCATTTTTCTAGTGAATAAATTTGTATGATAAGTATAGCATAATTGACTAGATAGCGAATTCAATTCATATTAAAAATTCTATTAAATAAGAGCTGAAATGCTTGCAATTGTTTGAAAAATTGATTATAGTTAATTTTGTGATTAGCACTTAGGAAGATAGAGTGCTAAATAAAAGTGTTGGAGGGATAGAACGTGTTAAAACCATTAGCAGATCGTGTTATTTTAGAAGTAACAAAAGAAGAAGAAACAACAGTAGGCGGGATCGTCTTAGCAAGTAACGTACAAGAAAAACCACAAACAGGAAAAATTGTTGCAGTTGGTGATGGCCGTACGATGGATAACGGTGAAAAAATTGCTGTTGCTGTTAACGTTGGAGAGACCGTTTTATTTGATAAGTATGCTGGCTCAGAAGTTTCATTCGAAGGTAAAGACTACTTAATTGTTCATGAAAAAGATATCGTTGCAACAGTAGACTAATATAAATTTAAATTAAAGATGAGGTGGATTAATTATGTCAAAGGAATTAAAATTTTCTGAAGATGCTCGTTCAGCAATGCTTAGAGGTGTTGACCAATTAGCCAATACCGTTAAATCAACTTTAGGACCAAAAGGCCGTAATGTTGTTTTAGAAGAATCATATGGCTCACCAATTATTACAAATGATGGTGTAACAATTGCTCGTGCGATTGAATTAGAAGACCATTTTGAAAATATGGGTGCTAAATTAGTATCAGAAGTTGCTTCAAAAACGAATGATATAGCTGGTGATGGAACGACAACTGCTACTGTTTTAACACAAGCTATCGTCACTGAAGGTATGAAGAATGTGACAGCAGGTGCTAACCCTGTTGGGATTCGTCGTGGTATCGAAACTGCTACAAAAGCAGCCGTTGCTGAATTACATGAATTATCACACAAAGTTGAAACAAAAGAAGATATTGCTCAAATTGCTTCTGTATCTTCAGCTAATGAAGAAATTGGTGCTTTAATTGCTGACGCTATGGAAAAAGTTGGTAATGATGGCGTTATTACAATTGAAGAATCAAAAAGCATCGATACATCATTAGATGTCGTTGAAGGGATGCAATTTGATCGAGGTTACTTGTCACAATATATGGTAACTGATAACGATAAAATGGAAGCTAACTTAGAGACACCATATATTTTAGTAACGGATAAGAAAATTTCTAATATTCAAGAAGTCTTACCATTATTACAATCTATTGTGGAACAAGGTCGCCCATTGTTAATCATCGCCGATGATGTTGATGGGGAAGCTTTACCAACATTAGTATTGAATAAAATTCGTGGTACATTTAACGTTGTTGCAGTCAAAGCACCTGGATTTGGTGATCGTCGTAAAGCGATGCTTGAAGATATTGCCATCGTTACTGGTGCAACAGTGATTACTGATGAACTTGGTTTACAATTGAAGGATACAACAATTGAACAATTAGGTTCAGCTGGTAAAGTTAATATTACAAAAGAAAACACAGTTATTGTTGAAGGTTCTGGTGATAAAGCTAAAATTACAGAACGTGTTGGTTTGATTAAAAAACAAATCGATGAAACGACGTCTGAATTTGATCGTGAAAAATTACAAGAACGTTTGGCAAAATTATCTGGTGGGGTTGCTGTCATCAAAGTTGGTGCTGCAACTGAAACAGAATTAAAAGAACGCAAATACCGTATTGAAGATGCTTTGAATGCGACACGCGCTGCTGTCGAAGAAGGATTCGTTGCCGGTGGTGGTACTGCATTTGTTAACGTTATTAGTAAAGTTGCTGCACTTGAAGCAGTTGGCGATGAATTAACGGGTATCAAGATTGTTCAACGTGCTTTGGAAGAACCAGTACGCCAAATTGCAAAGAATGCTGGACTTGAGGGTTCAGTTATTGTTGAAAAACTAAAATCAGAAAAACCTGGTATTGGTTTTAACGCAGCAACAAATGAATGGCAAGATATGATTGAAGTTGGGATTGTTGATCCAACTAAAGTGACACGCTCAGCATTGCAAAATGCAGCTAGTGTCTCAGCCTTATTATTAACAACTGAAGCAGTTGTTGCAGATAAACCAGAACCAGTATCTGCAGCTGATCCACAACAAATGCCTGGTGGTATGGGCGGTATGATGTAACCCATTTGTCATAAAAAATGATGAAAATTTAAGAGCTATTAATCCGTGTTATTCTGGGATTAGTAGCTCTTTTTTTATGCTGAAAATAAAGTTTGTTTGCAGTATTGTATATTTAAAAATAAACGAGTAAAATAGAGTGAATTCGGTGAATAGAAATTAGTAATTAAAATAACTATTCAGTAAAATAAATGCGCTGTTTTGGCATCATTTATGAATGGATTTTTAAATATAGAACATAAGGGGTAAAGAGAAATGCGTCGTTATTTAAAGAGACTTTTAATTGGGAAGCCATTAAAATCTTCTGAAGAAGGAGATCAACAATTATCAAAATTTAAGGCATTAGCGCTCTTATCGTCAGATGCACTCTCATCTGTGGCGTATGGTACGGAACAAATTGTTACCGTTTTAGTGGGCTTTTCAGCAATGGCAATCTGGTATTCATTACCAATTGCATTGTTAGTCTTAGTTTTATTGGCTTCAATTACAATTTCGTATCGCCAAATTATCCATGCTTATCCTAAGGGTGGAGGCGCGTATGTTGTCTCAAGTAAAAACTTAGGTAAAAATGCTGGATTAATTTCTGGTGGATCGCTTTTAATTGATTATATGTTGACAGTAGCGGTTAGTGTTTCCGCAGGGACTGAGGCATTGATTTCTGCGGTACCTTCGTTATATGGACATCAAGTAGCAATCTCAGTGGTTATTATTATTTTGGTAATGGCAATGAACTTACGAGGCTTGCGGGAATCAGCTTCATTCTTAACTATTCCTGTTTATCTTTTCGTGGTTATGATTATATTGATGTTACTAGTTGGTGGTTATAATATTATGACAGGTCAAGTACCTTACCACGCAACAGCTGCTGTGGGTACGGCCGTTCCTGGAATTACACTAGCCTTACTTTTGAAAGCATTCTCATCGGGATCATCTTCATTAACTGGTGTTGAAGCAATTAGTAATGCAGTGCCTTTCTTCAAAAAACCACATGCTAAAAATGCTGCTGCTACTTTAACAATTATGGCGACGCTTTTGGCAGTCTTCTTTGGTGGAATAACATTCTTAAACTATTGGTATGGCATTATTCCTACTGAAAAAGTAACTGTTCTTTCACAAATTGCACAAACAACATTTGGACAAGGTATTTTGTATTACGTTTTCCAATTTTCAACAGTATTGATTTTAGTATTAGCTGCAAATACAGGTTTCTCGGCATTTCCAATTTTAGCGTTTAATTTAGCTAAAGATAAATTTATGCCTCATTTGTATATGGATAAAGGTGATCGATTAGGCTACTCTAACGGAATTATCACGTTAGCGGCCGGATCAATTATTTTAACATTTATATTTAATGGATCAACGTCATTATTAATTCCATTATATGCGGTAGGTGTGTTTATTCCGTTTACGTTGTCTCAGACAGGGATGATTGTAAAATGGTATCATGATCGCCCAAAAGGTTGGATTATGAAAGCCTTTTACAATTTCTTAGGGGCCTTTATCTCATTTAGTATTTTGTTGATTCTCTTTAGATATCGCTTATCAACAGTATGGCCATTCTTTATTATCATGCCAGTTATGTATATTATATTCTATAAAATAAATGATCATTACAATAAAGTTGCCGAACAATTACGTTTAACAGAAGAAGCAGAAATTCATGATTACGATGGCTCCACAGTTATCGTGTTAGTTAGTTCTGTAACGCATGTTACAACGGGTGCAATTAATTATGCACGTTCAATTGGTGACTACGTAATTGCAATGCACGTTTCTTTCGATACAAATCCGGAAAAAGAACATGAAACGGAACGTGAATTTAAAGAACGTTTCCCTGGTGTTCGTTTTGTTGATTTACATTCGTCATATCGTTCAATTGCTTCACCTGTTGTGAAATTTACAGATGTTATTGCTAAGAATGCCGCTGCTCGTAACTTCACAACGACAGTCTTAGTACCACAGTTTGTTCCAAGAAAACCATGGCAAAATATTCTTCATAATCAAACGAGTTTAAGATTGAGAACGGTCTTAAATTCTCGCGAGAATATTATTGTTGCAACATATAATTATCATTTGAAAAAATAAACATTGAAAAGTATCAATTAAATTTAATTGATACTTTTTTTGTATTTATTTAACAACGTGGTATAGTTAAGACTACTATGACAGAATATTTTTAAGGAGAGATATCAAAATGTTTCCAATTATCGTAGCATTTTTCGCAACAGCGCTTATCTCCGCGTTGCTAACTCCCGTTATTAGACTATTTTCAATTAAAATTGGAGCAGTCGATGTTCCAAATAATAGACGAGTAAATAAGGTTTCAATGCCTACAATGGGTGGATTAGCCATTTTTATAGCTTTTAACTTTACGAATTTTTTTATTTTAAAAAATCAATATCCAATAAAAATGTTAGTGACACTGTTTGTTGCTGAATTGGTAATTATTATCACCGGTGTTTTAGATGATAAGTTTGAATTAAAACCACGCCAAAAGATGTTTGGCATCACAGTTGCCGCCTTGATCGTCTACTTTTTTTCAAATATGCGAATGACGACATTCACTTTACCTTATTTTGGTATTATTAATTTAGGATGGATGAGTTTCCCTATTACAATTATTTGGATTTTAGCTATTACAAATGCTATTAATTTAATAGACGGATTAGATGGCTTAGCAACTGGGGTTTCCATTATTGATTTATTTACAAGTGGTTTGGTAGGCTATTTCTTTTTAGTTAATACAAATAGTTATATTGCAATTATGATGTTTACGCTGGTTGCTGCTCTGATTGGATTTTTGCCATATAATTTCTTTCCAGCTAGAATCTACTTAGGGGATACAGGCGCGTTATTTATTGGATTTATGATTTCAGTATTCTCTTTATCTGGACTTAAAAATGCAACTTTTATTTCTATTATTGTGCCTGTTTTAATATTGGGTGTACCAATTACGGATACTGTTTATGCAATGTTACGCCGGATTTTAAATAAAAAGCCTATCTCTCAAGCAGACAAACATCATTTACATCATCGTTTGATGCAAATGGGGTTAACGCATCGACAGACAGTATTAGTTATATATGGCATTGCGTTAATTTTTTCATTTATTTCATTACTTTATCCAATATCATCAATTTGGGGTTCAATACTAATGTCAGTTGCGACATTAGTGGGACTAGAACTATTCGTAGAGTCCATCGGATTAGTTGGATCTAAACGAAAGCCACTGCTAAATTGGATTAAAAGAATTGTTAAAACGATGACTTCAAAAAAATAGATAGTAAAAAGGATGTCCAGTAATTGGGCATCCTTTTTACTTAACTTGAATTTCATTATATAAATCTTGGCCTAATTTAAAAGTTATTTGGTTATTGAGTAGGTTGATTAGTTGATCTTGTAAGGTTAATATCAAATTTTTATCAACTGCTAAAGTTATTTCTACTGTTTCAAGATAGGTTGTGTGTTGGATTATAATTGAATTTTTTTCAAGATAATTTTCAAGTTTTCCAACATTTTGGTAAGCAATTTGGCAAATAAGTTCGGTTTGTAAAATACGTTCAACGATACCAATTTGTTCAATCGTCTGCGAAGCAGCATTACTATAAGCACGGATTAAACCACCAGCACCTAGCTTAATACCACCAAACTTTCGACTAACAACGATACAAATATTTTTAAGCTGATTTTTTTTAATAACTTCTAGAATGGGAACACCAGCCGTTCCAGAGGGTTCACCATCATCGCTTTGACGTTGGATTTCAGACTCAGTACCAAATGTGTATGCAAAACAGTGATGTCTTGCTTTAGGTTCTAATTTCTTGACTGATTCAATAAAAGCAACTGCATCAGATTCTGTCGCGATTCGAGTGACACGACAAATGAAGGAAGACTTCTTTTCAATTAATGTGGCTAAACCAGATTCTTTAATTGTTAAATAATTTTTTGACATAATTAAGGTTCCTTTGCGTATTTAAACTTATTGAAGGGATTGAGGAGAATGACACTTTCAAGTTTGTATGGTCGTTTAATAACTGATTCAGAAATTGACGAAACTATTAATTTAGATGAACTTACGTCGTACCCAGGAATTAGTATTGAAGATAAACAATTAATCTGTCGCAGATGCCTTTCACAACTTAATTTAAAGGAAAATAAATTACAAGGTGACCGGTACTATTGTTCATACTGTATGATATTAGGACGTATTTCAACTACGACTACACTTTATACTATACCTGAACCCAACTTGTTTTCAACTCAAAAAGGGAGTCCATTGACGTGGAATGGAGAATTAACGACTAGCCAAGAAATATGTGCTAATGAAGTGAAACAAATTTTTAAAAATTCGGGTGCCCGGCATTTACTGTGGGCGGTAACCGGCGCTGGTAAAACAGAAATGCTATTCAAAGGTATTGAAGCTGCTATTATGGATGGTAAGCGCATCTGTTTAGCATCACCACGGGTCGATGTTTGTATTGAATTATTTCCGAGATTGCAGGCAGCATTTCAAAATATTGATATTTGTTTGCTGCACGGAAAGACAACGGAACCATACCGTTATACCCAACTAGTCATCTGTACAACACATCAATTGTTAAGATTTCATAAAGCGTTTGACGTTATGATAGTTGATGAGGTAGATGCCTTTCCATATGCACAGAATCAATTACTGCTTCAAGCAACAACACAAGCAACTAAACAAAAAGGGGCAAGTTTATTTTTAACGGCAACCCCAAGTGAGGATCTGTTAAAGGAGGTTCGCTTAAAACAATTAACGGTTAGTTATTTACCAATACGCTTTCATGGTCAATTATTGCCTGAAATTAAAATTAAATTTGAAAAAGCGTGGGAAAAGAATTTAAAAAAAGGACGTTTACCCAAAAAATTAACACTGAAAATGACAGAGTGGCTAAAACGTAAGGATCCATTTTTAATTTTTGTGCCGAAAATTTGGTTATTGGAACCAGTAATGGAAGCATTTAAAAAGAAGTTTCCTAATTTAAAGGGGGACACTGTTTATTCTGAAGATCCAGATAGACTAGATAAAGTTAAGGCAATTAGAACAGGCGAACTACGGTATCTAATCACAACAACAATTTTAGAACGTGGTGTGACATTTGCTAATCTGGATGTTTTTGTTCTGGGTGCAGATGATAAAACTTTTTCAACGGCAGCGTTAGTTCAGATTGCTGGCAGAGTGGGACGTAATGTCAATCGTCCGTTTGGTGACGTTATCTTTTTATGTTGTGACTACACGATTTCAATAAAAAAGGCAGTTGGACAAATAAAAACGATGAATCGTAAAGCAAGGAAATTAAAGATATGAGAAACTGTCAGATTTGTCATAATACATTTAGTCAAAAATTAACGCTAGCATTTATATTATCGACTAAACCTTATGAAAAAAAGATAGTTTGTAAGAGATGCCAGGAGCAGTTACGATTGATTAATACTCAGTTAGCCTGTAGAGGATGCGGTCGAGAACAAAATAGGCCACAATTATGTGCGGATTGTAAGAAATGGCAACTTATTTATCCTAATTTAAATTTTCAGAATCAAGCGTTGTACATTTATAATGATTTTATGAAAGATATCATTAAAAATTATAAGTTTAATGGTGATTATCAGCTGAGAACTATTTTTCAAGTACAATTAAAGCACAAAATAGAAACAATTGATTTTGATTACCTCGTGGTGATACCTGTTGATTCTGAAACGTTAAATAATCGAGGATTTAATCAAGTCTGTGGTCTTTTAGATATTAAGCATGATCATTTTTTAGTGCGAAATAATACGGTTAAAGAAAAACAATCGCATAAAAATAGGCAACAAAGGCTTGAATTAATTCAACCGTTTGAACTTAGTCCAGATTGCCCAGATTTATCGGATAAAGTTGTTTTGATTGTGGATGATATTTATACTACCGGCCGAACACTATTTTATGCCCATATTTTGTTAGCACAAAATGCTAAAAGCATTAAGAGTATTACCCTTGCAAGATAATGAACAATAGGTACAATTTTTAAATAAATTAGTATGATATATTTAAGCAAAAGTTAAAATGACTGTTAACGATTACAATGGCGTTTTAAATAGATTTGTTAAGGGATATCATTTGTAAATTTAAGTCTATTCGCTTATAATTAAATCAAGCGGTAAGGTAATTAATAGTTTCGTTACCTGCTGTAGATTGAAGGGAGAGTTTATTATGTTAAAATACAATATTCGCGGTGAAAATGTTGAAGTTACAGATGTTACTAGAGATTATGTTGAAAAGAAATTATTTAAATTAGAAAAATACTTTACTGATACATCTAATTCAACGGCCCATGTTAATTTAAAAGTTTATTCAGATAAAACGGCCAAAGTTGAAGTGACAGTTCCGATGCCTTCTCTCGTCCTTCGAGCTGAAGAAACATCACAAGATTTACTTTCAAGTGTTGATCTTGTGACTGATAAATTAGAACGTCAAATTCGCAAATATAAAACTAAAATTAATCGCCAATCAAGAGGCAAGGGAATTAAAGATATTGAAATTCGTAATGAAATTGCTGATGAAGAATCAGATTCTATTGATGAAGTAAGCAAATTTGATGTTGTTCGGACAAAGCATGTTTCTTTAAAACCAATGAATAGTGAAGAAGCTATTTTACAAATGGATATGTTGAGCCATAACTTCTTTATTTACGAAGATGCTGATACAGAGGGTATTAACATTGTTTACAAACGTAAAGATGGTCGCTATGGTTTAATTGAAGCTGAAGATTAAACTAACCTTGAAAAGCCTGTTGAGTAAGTTAACTACTCAGGGCTTTTTTGTTATTTTAGTTTAAAATTTATTGATTTAGTGATACTATAAAAAATGATATTATAATTAAAAATAATTCAATAAATGTGTTTGATATATAAGGGGAAAAGCTAAATGGCAAATGTATTAAGACAATGGGTTGAAAGTGATAATCGTGAATTAAGAAAACTAGGCAAAATAGCCGATAATATTGAAAATATGGCCGACGAGATGGCTTTATTATCTGATGATGAACTAAAAGCTAAAACACCTGCTTTTAAAGCAAGATATCAAGAAGGTGAAACGCTTGATGATCTTTTACCAGAAGCATTTGCAGTGGTACGAGAAGCCGCAAAACGTGTGTTAGGACTATACCCATTCCGTGTGCAAATGATTGGTGGAATGGTTTTAAATAATGGTGATATTGCGGAGATGAAAACTGGTGAAGGTAAAACTTTAACAGCTACTATGCCCGTTTATTTAAATGCAATTTCAGGTCTAGGTGTTCATGTTGTTACTGTTAATGAATATTTATCAAGCCGTGATGCAACAGAAATGGGCGAATTATATTCATGGTTAGGTTTAACTGTCGGATTGAATATTAACGAAAAAACAGCTGAAGAAAAGCGCGAAGCCTACGCAGCTGATATTACCTATTCAACAAATAGTGAATTAGGCTTTGATTACTTACGTGATAACATGGTTGTTTATCGTGAAGATATGGTTCAAAGACCTTTAAACTATGTTATCGTCGATGAAGTTGATTCAATTTTGATTGATGAAGCTAGAACACCGTTGATTATTTCTGGTCAAGCTGAAAAGACGACTGCCATGTATGTTCGTGCAGATCGTTTTGTTAAAACGTTAACTGAAGAAGAAGACTATAAAATTGATCTTGAATCAAAATCAATTTCATTAACCGAAGAAGGAATTCGTAAAGGTGAAAAATATTTTGGACTAGATAATTTATATGATACAGATAATACAATTTTGACTCATCATTTGGATAATGCATTACGGGCTAATTTTGTTATGCTACGTGATAAAGATTATGTTGTACAAGATGGTGAAGTTATGATTGTTGATCAATTTACTGGTCGTATTATGGAAGGTCGTCGTTATTCTGATGGTGTTCATCAAGCTATCGAGGCTAAAGAACATGTTGAAATTGAAGACGAAACTAAAACAATGGCTAACATCACTTACCAAAATTTCTTTAGAATGTACAAGAAATTATCTGGTATGACGGGTACTGCTAAAACTGAAGAAGAAGAATTCCGTGAAATTTATAATATGGAAGTTGTTCAAATTCCAACGAATAAACCTATTATTCGTGATGATAAAGCAGATTTATTGTATCCATCTTTAAATAGCAAATTTAAAGCTGTCATTGCTGATATCAAAGAACGCCATGAAGCTGGTCAACCTATGTTGATTGGTACTGTAGCAGTTGAAACGTCAGAATTATTGGCACAAATGTTAGATGATGCTGAAATTCCACATGCTGTCTTAAATGCTAAAAATCATGAACGTGAAGCTGAAATCATTTTAAATGCTGGACAACGTGGTGCTGTTACCATAGCTACGAATATGGCCGGACGTGGAACTGATATTAAATTAGGCCCTGGCGTTAAAGAAATTGGTGGATTAGCTGTTATTGGTACAGAACGCCATGAATCTCGTCGTATTGATAATCAACTTCGTGGCCGTGCTGGCCGTCAAGGGGATGATGGGATGACACAATTCTATCTTTCTTTGGAAGATGATTTGATGTTACGATTCGGTTCAGAACGTATTAAGAGCTTCTTAGAACGTATGAACATTACTGAAGATGACGCTGTTATCCAAAGTCGTATGATTACAAAACAAGTTGAATCAGCACAAAAACGTGTCGAAGGTAATAACTATGATACACGTAAAAATGTTTTACAATATGATGATGTTATGCGTGAACAACGTGAGGTTATTTATAACCAGAGACAACAAATTATTATGGAAGAAAAAACATTAAAACCTGTTATTATGCCTATGATACAACGTACTGTTAATCATATTGTTCAGATGCACACGCAAGGTGACCAAAATGAATGGAATTTACAAGCTATTGTAGATTTTGCTGTCTCTTCAATGGTTAATGAAGACAGTATCTCATTGGCAGATTTAGAAGGTAAAGATGCTAACCAAATCGAAGCCTACTTGGTCGACCGCGCTGAAAAGAACTATGAAATTAAAGAAGATCAATTAGTTGATGCAGCACAAATGCTTGAATTTGAAAAAGTGGTTGTGTTACGTGTTGTTGATGATAAATGGACAGCGCATATTGATGCAATGGATCAACTTCGTCAGTCTATTGGACTACGTGGCTACGGACAATTAAACCCTCTAGTTGAATACCAATCAGATGGATTTAGAATGTTCGAAGAAGTCGTTGGAGCAATAGAATTTGAAGTGACACGTTTATTTATGAAAGCTGAAATCAGACAAAATATTAAACGTTAATCAAAAAGTTAATCAGAGAACATTATTAAAGAGTCACTTCCGAATTCGATAGAGTTTGAAGGTGACTCTTTTTAGTAAATTAAGGAGAAAATTGATGGAATTAAGCGATTATAGGAAACAAATTAATGAAATGGAACAAAAAATAACTAACTTCAGGGGGTCTCTTTGACTTAGAGACGCTGAATGAACGTATTTCTGAAAATGAAGAACGAATGGCTAACCCAGATTTTTGGAATCACCAAGAAGAAGCACAAAAAGTTATTGACGAAAACAATCAATTAAAAGGTAAATATGATGCGTTTCATGATTTAGAGAGTAAGGTATCAGAATTACAAGTCATGCTTGAATTATTACAAGAAGAAAATGATAATGATATGCTAATAGAATTTGATGACTTGTTTAACGAGACAAAAAAAGCACTCGACAAGTATCAATTACGATTATTATTGAATGAACCTTATGATAGCAGAAATGCTATTTTAGAAATCCATCCAGGTGCAGGAGGTACCGAATCTCAGGATTGGGGATTAATGTTACTTAGAATGTATACGAGATGGGCTGAAAAAAGTGGGCTAATCGTCGAAACAGTAGATTATCAATCTGGCGATGAAGCGGGATTGAAAAGTGTGACGCTTCTTATTAAGGGAGTAAACGCGTATGGTTATCTTAAGAGTGAAAAAGGGGTGCATCGATTAGTTCGTATTTCACCTTTTGATGCTGCTGGTCGACGCCACACGTCTTTTGCATCTGTTGATGTGATGCCAGAGTTGGATGATTCAGTCGAAATAGAATTAAATCAAGATGATATCAGAATGGAAGTATTTAGATCATCCGGAGCTGGTGGACAACATATTAATAAAACATCTTCAGCAGTTAGATTAATTCATATTCCAACAGGGATAGTAACTTCGAGCCAAGCGCAGCGGTCACAATTTCAAAATAGGGCAACGGCTGAAAGTATGATGAAATCTAAGTTATATCAACTTGAAATGGAAGCAAAAGAAAAAGAACGTGCTGCCATTCAAGGTGAACAAATGGATATTGGATGGGGGTCGCAGATTCGATCATATGTGTTCCACCCATACTCAATGGTTAAGGATCATCGTTCCGATTTTGAGACTGGTAATGTTCAAGCGGTAATGGACGGTGATATAGATGGATTTATTAATGCTTATTTACAGTGGAAATTAAAAAATGAAAATCCAAGTTAAAAAATGAAACTTAATTGTAAGACTACTGCAATATAAAGGTAAATAATCATGCTATAATGAAAATGTTATGAAAATAGACACAGGAGGATTCACTGTTTGATAGAATTTAAAAATGTATTTAAACAATATTCTGATGATATTATTGCAAGCAATGATATTAATCTTCGAATTGACCAAGGTGAATTCGTATATGTGGTTGGACCTAGTGGTGCCGGAAAGTCGACATTTATAAAAATGATGTACCATGAAGAACAAGCAACATCTGGTGAAATCACAGTAAATGATTTTCATTTAGAAACGATGAAACCAAAAGAAGTACCATTTTTACGAAGAGATTTAGGAATTGTATTCCAAGATTTCAAATTATTACCTCGTTTAACAATTTTTGAAAATATTGCATACGCGTTAGAAGTTATTGAAAAAGAACCTGCAGAAATTAAAGAACGTGTTGATTACGTGCTAGATCTTGTTGATTTGTCTGACAAGGCGGATAAATTTCCGGAAGAATTATCTGGTGGTGAACAACAAAGAATTGCGATTGCACGTGCAGTTGCAAATAAACCAGAAGTCTTAATTGCTGATGAACCAACGGGGAATTTAGACCCTGAAACGTCAGATGATATTATGTCAATTTTAGAAAAAGTTAATGAACAAGGGACAACAGTTATCATGGCAACTCATAATAGTATTATTGTGAACAAATATCCACATCGTTTGTTGGCTATTGAAGATGGCCGTATTGCCCGAGATGAAGAAGGAGGAAAATACGGTTATGAAAATGAGAACGTTTAGGCGTCATTTTGGTGAAAGTATTAAGAGTTTACGTCGTAATGGATGGATGTCTGTTGCTGCTATTAGTGCTGTTACTGTAACGTTAATTTTGGTTGGGGTGTTACTTTCAATCTTAATGAACGTAAATAAATTAGCATCTGATGTTGAGAACGATGTTCAAGTCAGAGTGTTTGTTGAACGAAAGACAACAAAGAATCAACAGGCTGATTTGAAAAAGAAACTTGAAAGTTATTCAGAAGTTAAAAAAGTTACTTTTTCAAGTAAAAAGGAGCAATTACAACAAGTTGTTGGTAGTTATGGTAATGAATTTAAGTTATTTGGTGGGGATGATAATCCACTATATGATACATTTGATGTTCAAACTAAAAAACCAAAACAAACTGAGCAAATTGCAAAACGTGCTAAAAGTTTAGATTATGTAAATGATGCTAGTTTTGGGGGCACATCTGCTAAAAAACTATTTAAAGTAGTTGGTAATATCCAAAAATGGGGTATGATTATTAGTGCTTTACTCCTCTTTGTTGCAGTATTCTTAATTTCTAACACGATTAGAATCACAATTTTATCTCGAAGAAATGAGATTGGAATTATGCGTCTAGTAGGTGCGACGAATGGATTTATCAGATGGCCGTTTTTACTTGAAGGTGCATGGACTGGGCTTTTAGGTGCTATCATTCCAATTATTTTAGTTGATTTTGGCTATATTTGGATTTATAACGGTTTACAAGTTTCGTTGGCATCAACTAGTTATCAATTATTAACACCAGGAACTTTCTTGGCAGAAATTGATTTATTATTAGTGTCAATCGGGATAATTATTGGTGCTTTAGGATCGTTCGTTTCAATGCGTCGTTTCCTTAAAATTTAATTAAATTTTAAAAGACTGATTTTGCTAAATGCAAAATTCAGTCTTTTTTGTTATTATGATTATCTTTTTTGAATCATGACAAAGCATGATATAATTTGAGTACTATATATTAAAGAAAATAGGTGCATTTATGGTAACGCTTAAAATTATTGGAAACTTTTTCATGCAACCAACGCTTTGGTTAGCAATTATACTGATTTATGGTATGTATACACGAAGAATTAAAAAAGAGAGACAAGCATTTAGAACAGCTGTCGATAGTGATTTTTATGAGGGACGTCATGCAATAAAAGTAGGCTTTATTTTTAGTATTATTGGATCAATGTTACTATTTGGACTAGGTGTTATGTTGCCTATTAACTGGGTAGTTATTTATGCTATTTTTATGATTTTAGGACTACTACTATACCCAGTATTTGATGCTATCTTTCCGCTATTTATTATATCGGGACTAGTATATGGGATGACTAAATCTCAATTAAGTAATTTTGAAATATTTAAATATGAAGAATTTCACGTTGAATTTACGACAGGGATTCTACTGATAGGGACAGTCATTTTATTTATAACTGCTTGTGCGCTGTATTTATTCAGAAATAGTCCCTTATCGCCGAACACACAGTCAGGTAAACGAGGGCGAAATATATCGTCGTTTAGTATGAAGGATCTGTATCTGGTGCCACTTGTAATTCTAACACCGGGTGATCAATTCCATAGTGTACTCTCTTGGTGGCCAATTATTCATATAGCAGGTACAGAATTTAACATCATTATTTTACCATTAATTGTTGGGCTATCATTACGTATCTATAAAGAAATACCAAGAGTAGCTATCAAATTTATAAAAAAACAATACTTATATTTAGCTTTTATAGGGACAGGTTTAGCGATAATGGCTATATTTATACCAATAATGGGGATATATGGATTAATTGTTCTATTAGTTGCGTATTGTATCAGCCAATATATGATCAAACGCCATGATAATAAACAAGAAAAATGGTTTGCAGAATCCAATGAAGGAATATTAATTGTAGGGGTACGCCCAGGTACGCCAGCTTCAAAGATGGACGTAGAGGTTGGTGATGTGGTCGTTCAATGTAATGGCATTGAAGTTAGAAACGAAACCGAATTGTATGAAGCATTACAGAGTAGCTCAACGTATTGTCGATTAAAAATTAGGACATTTAGTGGAGATACAAAAATAACAGAAAGTGCGATATTTTCAGACTCACCATATGAAATAGGGTTAGTCATAATTAAATAAATTTAGTTATCAGGGGGATAAATAATGAAAAAAATTTTAGTTGTAGATGATGAACCAGCAATTGTTACGCTGTTAACGTATAATCTAGAAAATGCGAACTATGAAGTGCATGTAGCAATAGATGGGCCTAGTGCATTTAAAAAAGCAACAGAACAAAATTTTGATTTCATTATTCTCGATTTGATGCTGCCTGGTTACGATGGTATCGAAGTTACAAAAAAATTAAGACAAGAAAAAGTAAAAACGCCAATAATCATTTTAACGGCTAAAGATGATGAATTGAATAAAATAATTGGTTTAGAAATTGGTGCAGACGATTATATGACTAAACCGTTTAGTCCAAGAGAAGTAATAGCAAGAATTAAGGCTATTTTGAGACGTACTGAACATGACTCATCTAAGGATGAACAAATTGATAATGAAGTGAGAGAATTTAAAGATTTTAAAATTGATTTTTCTAACTATTCAGTTTATAAAAATGATGAAAAAGTTGCATTAACACCAAAAGAGTTCGAACTTTTAGTATATTTTATTAAACGAACAGGACGTGTGCTAAGTAGAGAAAAGTTATTGAGCGGTGTTTGGGGATACGATTATGAAGGGCAAACAAGGATGATAGATATGCATGTGAGCCATTTACGCGAAAAATTAGAAGTAGATGCTAAAAACCCCCTATATTTAAAGACAGTTCGAGGATTTGGCTATAAGTTTGAGGAGAATAAATGAAACAAAAACTAAAATGGATAATTACGACGTTAATCTTGTTGCTAAATTTAACATTTAGTATGACACTTCTATGGGATGTATCCGGGAAACTTTTTAGTAAGAATAGTATTATTGGAGTAAGTGTGTTGAGTTTGATTGAAATAGCTATACTTTATAAAATAGCATCTAAAGCAGGTGCTGAGTCCGAATTAATGGCTAATATATTGAATAGTTTAGTCAATAAAGGAGATTCTTATCATGTATTACTAGATACAGATAGTCCCAATTTTGAATTATCGAAAGCCATTAATCGTGTTGAAAGTTATCAAAAGAAAAGAAATATTCACTATCAGGTACAAAATAATAACTATCTAAAATTAATTGAACATTTGACAGTTGGGGTTATGCAAATTGATCATAAAAGACAAGTACTAGTCGTAAATGATATGATTTCTAAATTATTAGGCCAACAGATAGAAAGTAAGCAACATTCATATATTGATGATATTAAAACATACAAATTGAGTGGACTAATTGAAAAAGCCATTAAAACACAAGATAAGCAAAGAGATGAAGTTGAAATTGCCAATACAAACAGAGTGGTTGATGCAACGGTCGTCTATATAGCAAATAACAATGTAGAATTTCAAGTAATCGTAATTTTATATGATATAACTGAGCTGAAATTATTAGAGAAAATGCAAAATGAATTTGTCGGAAATGTGAGTCATGAATTGAAAACACCAGTAACAGCAATTAAAGGATTTGCTGAAACTCTTTTAGAAGAATCTGTTGATTCAAGTACAACTAACAAATTTTTAAATATTATTTATGACGAAAGTGAAAAATTAGAAGTATTAATTCAAGAGATATTAAAATTAGCAAAAGGGCAAAAACCCAAAGAAAATATTTCGAGTTTCAATTTAGATGCTATGATAAATTATGAGTTAGATTTATTAAGTAGTACTATTAAAAGTAAAAATTTAATAGTAGACAAGAGAATAACAAAAGATCTTTATGTAAAGTTTGATAAAAATAAGATAGCCACTATCTTAGGTAATTTATTGCAAAACGCTGTTAAATATAATGTTGATAATGGGCGTATGGTAGTTGAAGTAGGCAAAATAAAGACAAGATTTTTTATAGCAGTATCAGATACTGGTATTGGTATTTCAAATCAAGACAAAAAAAGAATATTTGAACGTTTCTATAGAGTAGATCCGTCTAGAAATAAACAAATAGAAGGTAATGGGCTTGGCCTCGCTATTGTGCAGGAACTAGTGACATCAATGGGTGGAGAGATTAGTGTGAAAGATTCGAATGATAAGGGGACTGAAATTACGATTTATTTGTAATATTAAGAGATATTCACATAAATAGACTTGACCAAGAAAAAGAAAGCTGATATATTTAATAAGTGCTATTGAGGCGATAATGAATATCGCAAATAA
>NZ_JBXAXY010000010.1:0-19898 GCF_056782015.1 Dellaglioa sp. CoH-57-MRSF-17
GGACATACAAAAATCCCTCCATGATTATCGGATGAAATTATATTATTTCATCTGACAACCATAAAGGGATTATTACATCACTCAATCTGAAGTTGTTGGAACCTTTTTAAGTTTTTCTTTAAGTCGCAATAAAAAATTTTAAGAATACTTGTGCAATACTAAAATAAATTAACACAGAAGTTAAATCACTCAATGTCGAAATAAATGGCCCTGATGCAACTGCTGGATCAACACCAATTTTATCCATTAAAATTGGTATAAAACTACCCGCTAAATTTGCCACCGTAATAGCGCACATCATTGCAAGTCCTATCACCATCCCGAGAACAAAGTTACCCTTCCAGAGTCCGACAATTAAAGTGACGGAAATACCCGTTACAACCCCAATTACTAATCCAGTGAAAACTTCACTTATAATTAGTCTAAGCACACTTTGTTCATTGTCATCTTTTACAGCTAGGCGTCGAACAGCAACAGCTAAACTTTGTGTTCCGGCATTACCGGCCGTTCCTGTAATCAATGAAATGAAGACAGCTAAAATACTTGCTTCACTCAGTAACCCTTCAAAATGACTAACTAAACTTGCCGTTGACATACCTAAAAATAATAACGTTATCAACCATGGCAAACGTTTTGATGCTGCTTTAAATGGATTTTCTGTTTGATCTTCAGTATCGACACCGGCCAAACCAGAGTAATCCTCAGCCGATTCTTCATCAATAACATCAATAATATCATCAACAGTAATCACACCAATTAATTGTTCATCATAATTTGTAACTGGCATTGCTAAAAAGTTATAATCCCGAATCATCTTGGCAACGTCTGCTTGATCGTCATCAGCTTTAACAGACATAACTGGTGTCGTCATGATATCTCCAATTAACGCCTTCTCATTACTCATTAATAAATTACGTAATGTTACAATCCCCATCAAACGCTGATCATTATTAATAACATAATCATAGTAAATTGTTTCCGCATCACTTGCTTCTTCTCTTAAAGTACGCATTGCAGAACTCACTGTTTGATCTGAGGTTATTGAGGCAAAATCAGTTGACATAATAGCACCAGCTGTCTTATCTTCATAATGCAGCAGACTTTTTATTTCATAGGCCTTATCTTTATCCATCAGACCTAAATATCTCGCTAATTTATGCTGATCCAGTTGTCCCAACAGGTCAACCTCATTATCAGTGTACATATTATCTAATAACTCAGCCACATACTTTAGAGACATTTCATCAAAATATTTAACAACATCTTCCGGATCATCTTCAGCGGCATCAAATGTGTCACTCAATTCCTTAGGCGTCAGGTACTGATACACCTTTTGGCGTTGCTCTTTATTAAGCACTGAAAAAATCTCAGCTTGCTCATAAACATGCAAATCTGTAAATTCATTGTGAAAATTATATTGTTGATTCTTTTCAAGCGAATCAATAATTTCTTCAGTTTTTATTTGGTTATATTTTTCTGTATCCACCATGATGAATACCTCGTTTATTTTTTATTTATAAATTTTTGCATATCCGATGCAAGGTGACTCTGAACATTTATCTGTTCATGTGTAAATGGTTGATAAAACTCAATTTCACTACAGTGTAGCGCTTGGCGTTGCATTGGCATAATTATATGCCCACCATACAATGTATCACCAACTAAGGGATGCCCTGTGGATGCAAAATGAACACGAATTTGATGTGTTCTCCCCGTATGTAATTGGATTTTATATTGACTAATACCTTTTACAGATTTCTCTAACCAATACTCAGTTAAAGCTACTTGACTACCTTCCCCATGGCCAACCTGCCTCTTAATGAATGATTCTGGATCACGCATAATTGGCTCATCAATTGTCCCATGCGGAGTTTCAATCTGTCCTTCGACAAATGCTGTATAGTACTTTTTAATTAGATGATTTTGTAACTGTTGATCCAATAAAGCGTGAGCAAATCGATGTTTAGCAAACAATACTAACCCACTCGTATCACGATCAAGTCGCGTCGCAATATGTGGAATAAAATCATTTAAATGTCGATTTTGATAATAGCCTGCGACACGATTAATCAAGGTATCCTCCGGATGTAAATATGAAGGAATTGAGGCAACATGTGCTGGTTTATTAATAATTAAAAAATCGCGATCTTCAAAAACGATATCAATTGGTACAAACGATTTTTTTAATTCATTTTTATTTTTCTCAGCTGGTAGAACAATACTCACTTTATCATTTGTTTGAATGAAGTCAATTGCCCACTGCTCGTTATCGTTGACTAATAGCTTACCACCACAATACTTAAGCGTTGCAAGTAATCGCCTAGATACACCTTCATTTTTCAGAAAAGTCTTCACTTTTTGAGGAGACGTCCCTGTATACTGCCAATCAATCTGCATAATCACTACCAATAAACGCCTCATTTACACGTTTCCAGAAATTATTATGTCGATATTTGGCAAAACAAATGTGTTCCTTCGCTATTTTATATTTAATTGCCTTAATTTGCCGATTATGATAGATTTCTTGGTCTATACTAAAAACAAAGTCACTGCTTTGTGTTGGTTTCAGTGTAATCCAATCATTTGAAGCCACAATAACTGGTGAGCTTAGCGTCCTAAACACACGATTGTTAATAGACGCAATTTCTGCCATTTGTATTGACTCGAGTTCGGGATGAATAACCGCTCCACCAACCGATTTATTATAGGCAGTAGATCCAGTAGGCGTAGAAATGCACAAACCATCTCCACGAAACTTTTCAAATAACTGATCACCAATATAAACATCCGTTACCATTGTATTGTTAATCCTTTTTAAGGTTGATTCATTTAATGCAAGAAATCTTTCTGATTCTGCATCAAAATAATCAACTTTAACATCTAATAATGGATAATTAATTGATTGTTTATTATCTGATTGGAGACTAGTAACTAAATCTGAAATTTCATCATCTCGCCAATCCGTATAAAAACCTAAATGCCCTGTATGTACGCCAACAAATCTAATGTTTTCAAGGTTATCTTGGTAATGTTTGAAAGCAGAAAGCAAAGTTCCATCCCCACCAACCGTAATCACAATTTCAGGATGACTATTATCAATTACGATATGTGCATCCGTTAGTTTTTGATACAGTTCTTTACCAACTTTTTGCGATTTTTCCCCATCATTTTCGAAAATAGCAACTTTCATTCGTAACCCTCTTTTCCTGACGCCCATGATACCTAATGTTTATTTTTTGTTTAAACCCTTACCATAAAATAAATGCTGCGCTTCTTGAATCTCTTCTCTAATTTCGGACATTTCAGTGTCTAATTTAAACGCAGCCTCTGCTGCCCGTTCGAGCCGTGCATTTAATTGGCTAGGAAATTCTCCTTGATATTTATAATTTAAAGAGTGCTCAATCGTTGCCCAAAAATTCATAGCTAACGTGCGAATTTGAATTTCAACAAGTACATTTTTTTCTCCATTTATCATTTGAACCGGGTACTTAAGTACAATATGATATGAGCGATAACCGCTCGCTTTTTTATTAGTAATGTAGTCACGTTCTTCTACAACGGTCATATCATTTCGAGAACGTAATAAGTCAACAACCTGATAAATATCATCAACAAATTGGCACATAATGCGAATACCCGCAATATCTTGCATGTCAGTTTCTAAACGTTCTTCAGAAATTTGACGTCGTTCAATTTTCTCTAAAATACTATCAACTGATTTAACCCGACTTGTCACAAATTCAATTGGCGAATGTTGACCAATACCCGTGAACTGTTTTCTTAAACCACGCATTTTTATTTTCATTTCTGAAACGGCCTGTTCATAGGGTCTAAAGAAATATTTCCAATCTTCTACCATTTTATCACTCTATTCTATTATTCAATTTACTCATCTCATTTTAGCATAAATTAGTGATTCAGTTCCGAATTAACCTCACAATGTTACCAAATCTTTCAAAAAACAAGTAATTTTAATAATATCTGTTATTAATTAAGTGTTAATAATTGAAAAAAAAAAAAAATTTGGTAAAGTGGTAATAGTTATTAAAACAGAAATGAAATCAAACCCCACACGATTTTAAATCTAATCACTATAATTGGAGGAGTACTCTTGCTAGAAATTTATTTATTTGTCAACCCATTAGGTACAAAATGCTTCAAATCTGAACAAAAGGTTTTAGACTTTATTCGTCTATCTCCCCAAAAAATCTCATTCCAATTTGTACCCATGTTAAACATCCAAACAGTGCACAATGTCATGATTGAAAAAAATCTTGATACACGTAACTTAGCGCTTCGAAATGTGTTATCTGGGTCAATTTACCAAGCCGCTTTAGATTATAAAGCAGCTCTTTTTCAAGGAAAAAAACGTGGACGTGATTTCTTAATGGCAATTCAAGCGGCTTTAGTTCAAGATAGCACTTGTTACTCAGAAGAGCTCATTCAACGAGTTGCTAAAGAAGTTAACTTAAACTGGGAAATGTTTAATGAAGATAGACATTCAGTGTTAGCAAAAAAATCATTTAAAAATGATCAAAAAATTGCCAATGATATGAACGTTACAATGCATCCCACAATCGTCATTAATAATATTGATGGTCTAGACTGTGGTGTATCCTTCCCAGATGCTGATTTAGTAGATATTTCGAAAGTTTGTGCTGGTGATTTTAATATTCAAAATGACTTACATCAAGCAATTAACCCTCAAAACCAACTATACGTTTTATAAAATAAAAATACGTAGCTTAGTTTTTTAACTAAGTTACGTATTTTTTATTTCTCTAAGATTTGAGGTAATAATGCCTCTAATTCATTCAATCTTGCTTCAAATACAGCAAATGCGTTAACTAGATATGCTGACTTAGTCATATCTACACCTGCTTTTTTCATGACATCAACTGGAAAATCTGAACTCCCAGCTTTCAAATAATTCAAATAGTTTTCTAATGCATCAGGTTTTCCACTAGTGATTCCCTCAGATAAAGTGGTTGCAGCAGCAAACCCTGTTGCATATTGATAGACATAATAATTATAATAAAAATGCGGAATTCTTGACCATTCCATTGCAATTTCTGGATCACGTTCTAAACTCTCTCCATAATATTTTTGATTTAAATCAGCATAGTATTTAGACAGTTTATCAGCCGTTAGTGGGTTTCCAACCGCGTCTTCCTCATGAATCCAATGTTCAAATTCTGCAAATTGTGTTTGACGGAAGATAGTTCCTTTAAACCCGTCTAAATAATAATTAAGTAAAAATGCCCTAACCTTAGGATCTGTTTGAGTCTTTAATAAATAATGTGTTAACGTATTTTCATTAGTTGTTGACGCAATTTCTGCTAAAAAAATTGGATAATCACCATACAAATAAGGCTGATTATGATGCGTATAGTAACTATGAATACTATGTCCCATTTCATGTACCAATGTATAAAGATTATTTACATTATTTTGCCAGTTTAATAACATATATGGTGCTGTATCATACATACCTGATGAATAGGCACCACTTCTTTTACCTTGATTTTCAACAACATCAATCCAACGGTTATCAAATGCCTCTTGAACATGACTTAGATAATCAGGTCCCATTTTATCTAAGGCTTTTAATGCCTCACTTTTCGCTTCATCATACGTGTAACTTAGTGCGGGTTCGCCTGTTATTGGTGTATATAAATCGTATGAATGTAATTTTTCAACTTTTAAAATTTTCTTACGTAATGCAACATAACGGTGTAACAACGGTAAATTCTTATTAACCTGCTCAATTAGTGTATTGTAGACAACTTCAGGTATCTGATTATTTGATAATGACGCATCTCTGGCACTTTTATAATGTCGAACTTGTGCACTATAGTTATGAACTTTAACATGGCTTGAAAGTGTTGAAGCTAGTGTGTTTTGAAATTGACCATAGACTTCATATAATTTTTTAAAGGCCTGTTCTCTAACACTTCTAGAAGTTGATTCTAGAAGGACCCCATAAATACCTTGTGATAATTGAACATCATTACCTTGTTCGTCTTGAACAACTGGAAATTTCAAATCAGCATTGTTCAGTATTTCAAACGTTTTAGAAGAGGCGCTAAATATATCCCCTGCTCCAGCTAAGAGCGTTTCTTCAGCATGCGAAAGGACATGATCCTTCTCCAATAATAAACTATCAAAAAAATGACGATAGCCTTTTAAATCAGGATTATCAGACATAAATTGCTTTAAAGTATCCTCTGGTATCGCAATAATTTCAGGTTCAAACCAAGAAATAGCAGCCGATACCTTAGCTGCCAAGGCGCCAGCCCTTGAATTTAAAGCTTGATATGTTGAATTTTCTGTATCTTGATCATTTTTTAAATTCGCATACACGTATACTTTTTCGAGCATCCGTTCAAGCGCCAAAATAGCTTCTAATCCACGTAACATTGTTGTACTATCTTGACTCAATGTACCTTTAAAGTTAGCGATAGTTACTACAGATTCTTCAATTTTTTTGTAATCCTCTTCAAATAATGAATCTGAACCATATATTTTTTCTACATCCCACGTTAAATTTTCTGGTACCTCTTCACGCTTTGGTAATTGCTTAGCTACTGTCATAAAAAGCCTCCGAATATCGTTTATTTACTCCTATAAGATAACATATTTTTAATCAAAATTTGAAATAAATGTATGCCTCAACTGTAAATTTTCCATTTTTAGCGATATATCACTGGACCATACAATCTGATTGTCAATTCGATAATTTTCGGATTCTTTAATTGGTATTAAAATATGATTTTTAATTAAACCCTTAATATATGCATTATTAACTTGTTTAATTGCTAGATGACCAACAAGTGGCATTTCAAAAAGAGTTTTTGTGATTTTTTGTTGCAGGTTAAATAATAACTCAAGCTCTTTTTTCGAAATAACATCAGTGGTATATTTTTGCAAATCTAAAATAACTCGAATTCTCCAAAAAAAGTCATCATGTCGATAGATTGGCGGAAGACGCGTCTGACTCAAGCAATATATCGGAAATCCCATAAAATAATATCGCTGCATGTAGCAAAAATCAATCTGTTGCTTTAAATAATGATTCAAATAATAACAATTTTTCTCTAACTTAGTCAATTGACGGAACAAGTCTGCTGGTGACAAATTCAAAGTTTTATTCCTACAATTATTTTTGATAAATACCATTAAGTCTGTTACATCATTAAATACTTTTGTGCAGTAACGAATACCATATAAATTTTCAAACCATAATTCATAATTTAAAATTAAACACTGTCGCTCAGTATCGATAAATACTAAGAAATAACCAATATTTTTATGGAAATTTATAAACATTGCTTGTTGTTGTGTTAATTTTTTATTTAAACGATGTTTCATCCCTAGAATCCAAAAAATACGATACCCATTTTGTTTATAACCGTCAGTCCTTTTGTTAAAATCTTTTAGCGTCAACGGACTGCATTGGTACTCTACGACTAACTGGCTATTTTTTAAATTTATTAAAACATCCGGTCGTTGCTTTAGTTTAGGCAAATATTGCTCAATATCTGCTCTTTTATGTCTTTTTTCTGCCCACATTTTAATTAAATTTTTCCCTGTGACATGTATTTTCGTTTCACCTTCTGAAAAAAAATGACATGACTTTTTAAAATGAGCAAAATGAGCTTGTTTTTGCGGGCCTTCTTTAAAGACAACACGCTCTCCGCAACCAGGACAAAAATATTTATTGTTTTGCTTAAAATTTATTGCGCATACCAACTCATCTACGTGTTCTTGTTTTGCAAATATCATTCAAATTACCCCTTGTTACAATTTAAATACGCAAAAAAACAAACTAACCTTTTTCGATTAGTTTGTTTATTTAAAGTATCTTCTTGCCTCAGAGAGTGCGTCAGATGACATAATCTTTTTACCACGTTCTTCCATAAATGGTCCTGTCGATGAGACAACCTGTGCATACTCTAATGCGACAGCTATATCATTTTCGATTGTTTCTTTTGTTGTATTATCTTTATCAAAAATTAGTTCTAAAAAATATTTATTTTGGACTTTAAATAAATTGCTTTGTGTATTTGTTGGTCTAAAAATTTTAGCTAATTGAATAAAATCTTCGAAGTCCCCAAATTCAAACATTCTTGTTTGAGCAGATTTTTTATAACCCGATCCAACAGTATCTTGTGAGTCATTGTCACTGTCTTCAAGCTCAGCTAATCTATCTTTTATAAAGCTTCCTAGATCATCATTCTCAGATAAATCAGAAATGTTTATTTCTTTCGGATTTTGCGTCTCGTCTGGCTTTCCACGACTGATAAATAACTCCAAGCCATCTCGATTAGGTAATACCTGGAAGGTAACTGCTTCATTATTTTCAAATTCATGTTCCGTGTCTACTTCGCGTAAAATACTATAAAAGAAATCTTCAATTTGAGTTCTATTACCTAATAAATCTAAAACAGTAATACCTCTTTTAGATAAATCTTCATCTTCAACTAAAACACGAATTGTATTTTCATTTATTTTTTCCATTTTCATTACTAATCACCCATCTTTCTGATAACTTGACCTTAATTCTATCTAAAATTTACTATTTGTAAAGTAGTTTAAACTAAATAAAAAAAATTCAGGAATGCGTCTTCCTGAATTTTACCATGTTACCTTATTAAAAACTAATGTTTCAATATTATTTAATTTTAAATTAATTAAAATCCAGCAAGTAATTGTGCCTTTTGTAATTCTAAAGCACGTACATCCCTTGGTAAGAAGCGACGAATTTCGTCTTCGTTATATCCAACCTGTAATCGTTTTTCATCTAGAATAATAGGACGACGTAATAAACCAGGATTATCTTGAATTAATGAGAATAATTCTTGAAGTGGTAAATCGTCTAAGTCCATATCTAGTTCCTGATAAACTTTTGAGCGTTTAGAAATAACTTCTTCTGTTCCATTTTCAGTCATTTGCAAAATTGTTTTAATTTCATCAATGTTGAGAGGCTCAGAAAAAATATTACGTTCTTGGAATGGAATATTATTTTCCTTAAGCCATGCACGTGCTTTTCGACAAGATGTACAACTTGGTGAAGTATATAAAGTTACCATATGCGCTCTCTCCTTTTAATAAAAAATTTATCAATTCCTATAAAACAATTGTAACTTATTATCAAACAAATTACTACCATTTTATTAAAAAAATTTACTAATTAATATTTTTACTAATAATACATTTAATTCATTTGTGTTCATTATTAAATGATTAAATGACATCATTTTTGATATTGTTTTTTATATTTCGAGTATGATATTACATATATTTTATAGTTATTATTATTTATTGAATGAAAAATAATTTGCTATCTCAATTATTTAATATACTTTACACTCGATATATACTTACTAAAAGTACGTAACACGCACTTAATCGTTTATTTGCAACAATCTTATCATTATTTTATTTTTCAAAAAAAAGATACATATTGTTAAAAAAATTTAACAATATGTATCCGATTACAAAATTAGTTCTAAATATTTTTTTGCGAGTATTATATCGATATTATTGCCAGCTGATAATTCAGCTTGTTCTTTTAATAATTCGTGGGAACCATTTGCTGGTAAATGCGTTAAAATTAATCTTTTAGCATTATTTAAACGAGCAAACTTTCCAGACTCGGTAGATGTCATATGCCATTTTTTGCCAATTTTATCATCAAAAAAGTTTGTATCGGTCATTAATATATCTGCATTTTGACTAATTTCATTTAATTTTTCGTCATACGCCGTATCAGCTGTAAAAACAAAGACCTTCCCAGTTGCCCGTTCCGTTATTCTCATAGCATATGTAGGCACTGGGTGAATTGTTTCTAAAAATTCAAAAGTAAAAGGCCCAATGTCTATAACTTCTTTATTCTTATATCCTATTCCAATTGTCGCATTTGCCCAAGTTAATTTTGCTAATGCTTCTTGATCAATAGATGGCCCATAAATAGGAAGTGGTTGCTTCACTTGTTCACCGTTAATCTGCCAGCTATACTGTAAAACGCCGACATCTGCGATATGATCCTGATGATAATGTGATAAAACAACTGCATCTAACTTCAAGGAATCTAGTTTAGGTTCTAGACTAAGCATTGCTCCACTTCCACAGTCCAACAATAAATTAAAACCATTACTCTGAATTAAATATGAACTAGTTCCAACTGTATGGGCAGGATAACCCCCATAGAATCCTAAAATTGTCAACTTCATTTTTAATTGTCCTTCCTGTTACTTTTGACTCTATTATACCTTTTTTTGGGCTATACTTAATAATGAATTAAAGTAAATGGGAGATGTATCTTTGTTAAATCATATAAACACAGCATTAGGCGCTGAATATTTTTTAAAGTCTATAATTCGAAATAATCCATCCCGATCATTTATTCTACTTAATCCAATTAATAAGTACAATAATTCTTACTTATTAGACACATCAGATGATAATTCTATTTTCTACTCTGGATTAGACTTCCGTGTTCGATATCATGTAGGAATGGATTCATGGCAAGGTTTTTATCATTTTAAATATATTACTTTGAGCGATGAAGAAAGTAAAGTTTACTTAGCTCAAGTACAAACTTTTATTAATGAACAAACAAAACCAACTGGTATCATTTCTTTTTACACATTACAGTCTTTATCTAAAGGTTATAATTATGTTTTTTTAACAATTTGGAAGCAACAATCTGATTTTATTAATTGGCGTAAAACGTCAAATTATAAACAGTTAAAGTACTATGAAAGTGAGTTTCAAATTACTCCCATAGACGCAGTGTATTCTGTTAATGAATTAATTAATATAAAAGATTAATCCAATTAGTTAAAAACAATCCGTATTCCACAAACGATATTAATAGCTAATTAATGACTCAAACAAGTCATTAATTAGCTATTTTTTTACAATAGTTATTCCCCAAAAATGTTTAATTTCCAACCAAAAAATAGCCTAAAAAGTTTTCTAACTTTTAGGCTATTAATCATTTAACCGTTCTTAAACTCTGTTATTTATTATCCGATTCAACACTCTCACGGTAATTAAAAATAAGCCTAAATACATCACATAGAAGGTCCCCCAGAAGAAAATGAGAACATTTAGGTTAGGTTGATCAAATAATGCGACATAAATATTAAAAGTAAATATTGCTTCTATCGATCCTAAAATAACCGGAATTAAAAATAAACTGGCTGTTTGCTGATAAATAATTCGCTTAATCTCTTTTTTGGTCACACCTAGACTTTGCATTAGTGAATAAGTTTTTTGATTTTGTCTAAGATCTATCATTTGTTGTAACATTAAAATACTACAAGTTGCTAATACTAAAATAATACTAATAAAACATGCTATATAAATATAAAACCCATCTAATTCGTTAACATTTTTTTCAACTTGATTTCTCACACCCAAATTTCGATAATGGTAGTTTGACTTAATTTGATTAGAAAATTTATAACGGACATTCGATAATGTTGTCCCTGTCTGCTGCAAATAGGTCTGTTCTTTAGATTGATTATCTAATTTATGTCCGAAATCATTTTTAGATTGTGCAAATTCCTGATAATTTTTAATATTAATAGCTGTAAGTCCATATTTTGTGTTGCTATCAACACGTTTGTAGACACTATCTTTAACAATTAACAAATTTTGAATGTAATGTATTTCACCATACGGAAACGTACTTAAGTATGTTTTTATCTTTAATTTGTTCATTGATTTTTGCTTAAATTGAATGAGCTGGTTATCATCATTAATTTGATATCTTGCTAACTTGTGTAAAATCATAACTGTCTCATTCGATTTAATCTTAATCGGTTCTAAATCATCTTGAATTTTACGCGCATGATTATAATCTGTTTCTGACATTATTGTAATTGGCACAATTTTAGCTTCACTTTGATTATTTGCTTTTAATTGAACACTTGTTTTCATCGGTACAATTTTAAGATGTCCACTTACTTGCTGTTTCACTATTAAATTGTTTTGTTTTAATACTTTTTTTACAGTTTTTAAATGATAATCGTCCGTAATAAAATGAGCTGGTGCCACTTGATCAATTGTTTTTTGGGAATATGAATACAACGTAGCCACTCCAATAAATACAGATAAAGAGAACATTATTAATAAAGTCATTAAACTTAAGATGACCTTATTTTGTCTTAAACTGACTTTTAAATTAGAAAAAGCAAGTAGCCTACCACCCCGATACATAAAATGTCGCCATTTTTGTATCATACTTATCATTATCGGCACCAAATAATTAAAAATCAAAAGAGTCCCTAAGATAATCATAATTGCAATAATCAATACTGCTAAAAAATAATCATTTTTACGTAACCAAACATTAAAAATAGGTCCCAAATTTTCAAAATTTACTGCCATAAATAAAGGTACAATAATAAAAAAGATACTAATGATAGCCATAAATCGTTTAAATGGTCCAAATTTTTCGACACTGGCATTATCACTATTTTTAAACAATGAAACTAATTGTTTACGATAAATAACACTTGCATTAACAGTTGACATCATTAAAAAGATAACGTTAAAGATAACTATTGTACTAATTAAACTATGCCAAGATATAATAATATTGGTATCTGCCACAATAAACATAGCCCTCAACAAAATCATAGCAAATAATTTAGAAAAGATCGCACCAACCACTAAACCAATCAGTAATGCTATATTACCTAGAATTAAATTTTCAATAAATAGCATTGTCGCAATTTCTTTTTTTTTCACTCCAAGAAGATGGTAAACAGCAATTTCTTTTTCTCGCCGTTTCGCCACAAAAAGATTAGTGTACATCATGAAACAAGCAATAAAAATCAAAATTAAAAAACTACTAATACGTAAAGTAACAGAAATTGGTAACTCTACGCGCGCATTTTGTGTTAACTCTTTGTTAATTGACATTGACAAAAATGAAAAATAAACTGTAACTGCTATCGCACTAGCAATAATGTAAATTAAATAATCCCATAAACTGCGCCAAATACTTTTAAAAACAATATTCACTAGTGGTTTCATTGCTTTCCCCCACCAATAGCTGCTTGCATATCAATTATTTTTTGGAAAAATTCTTTTCTAGAGCCATCTCGCCTAATTTCGGCAAAGATATTCCCATCTTTAATAAAAATAATTCTTTTACAATAACTAGCTGTAAATGCATCATGAGTTACCATCATGAGCGTCATCTTTTGCTTTTCATTCACGTCTGTTAAATACTTCAATAGTTCCGTAGCTGCTTTTGAATCTAGACTTCCTGTCGGTTCATCTGCGAATAACATTTTGGGTGCCGTTATAATAGCTCGTGCAACTGCAACCCTCTGCTGTTGACCAATTGAAATTTCATTTGGAAAATGTTTTAAAATATTATTTAAATTTAAAATATTAGCAATATTAGCAAGTTTTGCCTCAATTATTTCTACATTTACTTTATCCAATGCTAAGGGCAAAATTATATTTTCCTTGATAGTCAACGAATTAAGTAAATTAAAATCTTGAAAAATAAACCCTAACTGTTGTCTTCTAAACTCAGACAATTTTTTTTCATTATATTGTGTTATATCCTGGTTATCTATTCTAACATGTCCAAAAGTTGGCTTATCAATAGTCGACATCATATTTAATAACGTCGTTTTTCCTGCACCAGATGGTCCCATAATACCAACAAATTCTCCTGAATCAATTACAAACGAAATATTATCAATTGCAGTCGATCTATTAAACTTCATTCCATAAATTTTTTTAACGTGATCTACTTCAATAAATGTCATAATTTCATTTCTCCTATTACCAAGTATTATCCTATATATAGGATAATTACGCCAATATTTATTTACGCTTTTTATCTATTTGAATTTAATGCTAAAAACCGGTATTGTAGGGTAAATAGTTCTTACTTTAAAGAGGTGATAATATGTTTAGTATAATGATTGTTGAAGATGATAAAACAATTGCCAACATTACTGCAGATAGTCTAGCAAAATGGCGATTCAACCCTATTTTAATTAATAATTTTAGTGAAATTGATCTTGAATTCATTGAAAAAAAACCACATTTAGTTTTATTAGACATTAATTTACCCGATTTTGATGGCTTTTACTGGTGTAAAAAAATCCGTGAAATATCAAATGTACCAATTATATTTATCTCAAGCCGAAATACCAATATGGATATGGTTATGGCAATGAATATGGGTGGCGATGACTTCGTAAATAAACCTTACTCAATGGAAGTTTTAGTTGCAAAAATTTCTGCATTATTACGACGCACTTACAATTACGCAGAAATGGGACCAGAAACACTCGAGCATAATGGCCTTTTTTTGAATTTACAAAATGGAACTGCAAAATTTAACGATAAAATTATTGATTTATCAAAAAATGAGTACCAGTTACTGCAATATTTAATGCGTCAGACAGGGAAAATTGTTAGCCGTGAAAAATTACTTCGAGAACTCTGGGAAGACGAACATTTTGTTGATGACAATACGTTAACCGTTAATATTAATCGCGTTCGTAAAAAAATAGCACAAGCTGGATTACCCAATTTTATCGAGACAAAGGTAGGACAAGGTTATCTTATCCCTTAGGAGACACTAATGACATTTTTTAAGTACATTTCAGATAGAATTACAACAATCATCTTTTTCCTTCTAGTTATTCTCTTAATTAATCTTGTATTGTGGTTTGATCCATTCCATAACATTGTTTTATCTACATTATTATATATAGATATTCTGGTAGTTATTATATCAAGTATTTTTGTTGTAACACGTTACTGGATTAATCATCAATGGTACCAAAAATTTAAATTACCAATTGATCCAGCAACAGCAGATTTATTGATTCCTATTAATGGTGCACATTCCAATGAACAACGTTTATATCAGGGTTATGTTAATGCCCTATTAAACAATCATCAAATACAAATAAATAATATCTTGTCTAAACAACAAGAACAAGAGGATTTTTTAAATGCTTGGATTCATGATATTAAAGTTCCCTTAGCTGCTATTCAGTTACTAATTGAAACATCTGATGGCAAGCTATCTGAAAAACAAGTCATGCAAACTGAAATTGAATTAAAAAACATTGAAAATTTTGTTGAACAAGTGATTTATTATTCTCGTTTAGATAGCTTTTCAAATGATTATTTAATTCAAGATGATTCACTAAAAAAAGTAGTTAATCTTGTCATTCGGGATAATATGAACTTATTTTTTTCAAAACATATTCGTTTCGTTTTTAACAGTACAGATATTTCCGTTCTAACTGATTCAAAATGGCTACGTTTTATCTTAAATCAAGTGATTACCAATTCATTAAAATACACACCAAATAATGGTGAAATCGTTATTTCTCTTAAAGATACTGAAAAAGAAACGATATTAGCCATTAAAGATAATGGCATTGGTATCCCGAACGCAGATTTAGCTCGCGTTTTTGACAAAGGATTTACCGGGAATAACGGGCGTCAATTCAACCAAAATGCAACCGGATTAGGCCTTTATTTAGCAAATCAACTAAGTCAAAAATTAGGTCACCAATTAGAAATTGAATCTCCAAAAAATGAAGGTACTACAGTTAAAATTATATTTCCTAAACTTTCTTATTATAATGATGAAATGGGCGAAATTCTTCGCTAGGAGGGTCTATCATGTTATCAGAAATTGAACTCGGTTTTACAAATATTAAAGATATTGATCCTAATATTATTGTAGATTTACGCTATGCTACAAAAGACAACTTTACTAACCAAATTATTTATGACTTTTCTACAGCAATCGCTAGAACAGGAACAGCTAAGAAACTTGGTATCGCAAGTCAATTACTCAAAACTCAAGGCTATCGTTTAAAAATTTGGGACGCCTACAGACCAGTCTCTGCTCAAAAAAAATTATTTGACGTTTATCCCGATCCTAATTTTGTAGCGAAGCCAAATCCTAATTTCAGTCATCAAAAAGGCGTGACATTTGATTTAACTATCTGTGATATGGATGGCCACGAGCTTAACATGCAAAGTGAATTTGACGACTTTTCAGAACGAGCTGGAAGAAATTATAAACGAACACCTCAACAACAAATAAATTACGATATACTAAATAACGCTATGATAACTGCTGGTTTTATCGGATATTCTGAAGAATGGTGGGACTATAGAGATTCTGATATGAATGACTATTCACCACTTATCGCGAATCCAAATGATTATTAAAAAAACTTGTCACAACACCTTACATACAAGGTATTGTGACAAGTTTTTTATCTTAACAATTTATCCCAGAGAATAACTTCACCCGCAATTAATGATTTTTGAACATCAATAATTCTTTGATTTGAGCTACCTCTAAATTGCAAAGTTAAATCTTTTTTTGGTAATTCGAATCGACCGTCGACTAAAATATCAATCTTTGAAAGTAATTCAAGTTTATCATCAGATTCAAGCATTAATTCATCCCATGTATAACCAGTCCAAGACCAGATATCTTTCGTCCATCCATAAGTATCATGAATACGATTCACTAAGCTTAAACAAACCTGCGTGTTAACAAAAGGCTCTCCGCCTAATAAAGTTAATCCTTGGCAATAGTCTTCGCTTAAATCAGTTATTATTTGATCTTCAAGCTCTTTTGTATATGGTGTCCCATATCTAAAATTTTGCGCTGCCTTATTATAACAACCCGGACAAGCAAATAAACAGCCACTAACGTATAAACTACAACGAACCCCTTCACCATCAACAAAATTAAATGGTTTATAAGATGCAATATACTGTTGGCTTAACTCACTGGCAATCCATTCTTTAGGTTTCGGATTTCGTGGTGCTTTAACTCTCTTTTGTCGTTCCATCATCAACCATTCCTAAAGTCATATTTTTAACACGAGAAGCAATTTCTTTATGACGTCCATGAACCATCGGACGTTGCTGTGGATTACCTAAGTATCCACATGTCCTTTTAACAACATCACATGTTTTTGGATCATGATTTTGACATTTAGGGCATTCAAATCCTCGTTCAGTTGGGTTAAATTCACCATCAAAACCACATTTATAACAATGATCAATAGGGGTATTAGTTCCTAAATAGCCGATTTTATCATAAGCCCAATCCCAGACTGCTTCTAAAGCCTTAGGATTTTGACGTAAATTTGGGTATTCACAGTAATGAATAAATCCACCTGATGCATATTTAGGATATTCCATTTCAAACGACAATTTTTCAAACGGAGTTGGATTTTTCCTAACGTCATAATGAAAACTATTTGTATAATATTCCTTTTCTGTAACATCTTTAATTTCACCAAATTTTTCAGTGTCTAATACACAGAAACGATCTGTTAAGGATTCACTAGGAGTTGAATAAACACTAAAATGATAATCGTATTCATCTGACCAATCTGTACAATACTCCTTGAGGCGTTTAACGATGTCAATCGTAAAATTATGCGCCTTTTCATTTTTTTCCCAATTAGGTCCAAAAAAAACAGTTCCAACTTCATATAGTCCAATATAACCTAATGAGACCGTAGCGCGACGATTCTTGAATAAATCATCAACATCTCCGTCTGCTTTTAACCTTTCGCCAAAAGCACCATGTTGATATAGAATGGGTGCATTCTCTGGGATAGCTTCCTTGACACGGTTAACTTTAAAGACTAATGCCTCTTTACAAACCTGCATCCTCTCTTTAAAGATATCCCAAAATAAATCAATATTACCTTCGGATTCCAAAGCAATTCGTGGTAAATTAACTGTAACAACGCCTAAATTCATACGCCCAGAATTGACTTCATTACCATTTTTATCTTTCCATCCTTGCAGAAAGCTACGACAGCCCATAGGTACCTTGAAACTGCCCGTAAGCTCTTTTATCTTGTCATACATTAATATGTCAGGGTACATTCTCTTCGTAGCACAATCAACAGCTAAGGCCTTAATATCGTAGTTAGGGTCCCCATGTTTAAAGTTTAAATCCTTTTTTATTGTAAATACTAATTTAGGAAATATTGCCGTACGATGCTCACGACCTAATCCTTTTATTCTAATTTTTAAAATTGAGATTTGAATTTCTCGTTCAATCCAACTTTCACCCAACCCAAAACCTAACGTAGTAAACGGCGTCTGTCCTTGCGAAGAGAATAAAGTATTGATTTCATACTCTAATCCTTGCATGGCATCATAAATATCTTTGCTTGTTTTAAGTTTAGCAAATTCTATCTGTTTTATTGGATTCCCAATCCATACTTTTGCATCTATTAAATGCTTCTTATAATTTAATTCAGCAAATGGCGCTAGTAACTCATCCACCCTATCTGCAGAACAACCACCATACTGACTTGAGGCTACATTAGCAATAATTTGTGCCATTTGCGCAGTTGCGGTCTGAATTGAATGAGGACTTTCAACTTCAGCATTTCCTATTTTAAATCCATTTGTTAACATCTCTTTAAAATCAATCAGACAGCAGTTAGTCATAGGACTCCAGGGTGTGTAATCTAAATCATGATAATGAATTGAACCACGTAAATGTGCTTTAGCTAGTGATTCAGGCATTAATTTTAATCCCAAAGTTTTACCCACTGTCCCAGCCGTCAAATCACGTTGTGTATTGAATACATTGCTATCCTTATTAGCATTTTCATGAACAATTGTATCATCTTTATTTAATAATTTATCCAAACGACCAGCTGGATCAGTTTGCTCTTTCCACAATTTTTCATCATTTATTCTATATTCCTGAAAGCTATCCAATGCATCACGGTAGCCTAATTCACGATATGTAGCTATAACTAAGCCATACATCGTTTGGGCATTAATTTTTTGATAATTACTTAATTTATGTAATAGTAATTCCTGATAGCTTTCTTGATTTTTTTTACTATTTAATCGACGCAAAGTACTACTTAAAACTTTACGTAATGCAAAATCAACTTTTCGACCATCACGCTTTTCAAATATGTCAGGCACTTGCATATCTAACTTTACCTCTACTTTTTTCATAAGTGACCTTCCTTTTCTTACAGCAATAAATATATGTTACTTGATTATCCTCTTAAAAACAACAATATATAGTGTACAACAATATATACTATCTATATATTGTTGTACACTATGATTTACTATCAAGATGTTTGAAATGTAATTAAAAAGTTAGACGTATATATATCAGTTAAAAAATTATTATATGATTTCAATACCAGAATATTTTATACACTTAAAAATTTATACCAAAAAAACTCTAATTATTAAGTGATTAGAATTTTCATACTATTATCCACCAACAACAGTTGACGAAGAGCCAAAAAAGTTCAACAAAAGCTCAACTTTCTATAATTTCGTATTATTCTTCATAATTTAGCGTACAAAAAAAGCCCAATCAATGGGCTTTCATGTTTTCTAATACTCTCTATAATACTTAATAATACCGGTGATCGGGGTCGAACCGATACTCCATTGCTGGAACTGGATTTTGAGTCCAGCGCGTCTGCCAATTCCGCCACACCGGCATAACTCGTGTAAGGCGGTAACCGGATTTGAACCGGTGATGAAGGTTTTGCAGACCTCTGCCTTACCACTTGGCTATACCGCCATATTAATTATTACTTGATATAACCTTATAAAAGGCGACATGTGGGAATCGAACCCACGCGTGCCGGAGCCACAATCCGGTGCGTTAACCACTTCGCCAATATCGCCAAAACAAAAAATGGCAGGGGTAGTAGGAATTGAACCCACACTGACGGTTTTGGAGACCGTAGTTCTACCTTTAAACTATACCCCTATAAAAAATGGAAGAGAGTGGATTCGAACCACCGAACCCGAAGGAGCGGATTTACAGTCCGCCGCGTTTAGCCTCTTCGCTACTC
>NZ_JBXAXY010000011.1:0-7509 GCF_056782015.1 Dellaglioa sp. CoH-57-MRSF-17
AAAAACAAAAAGTTAATCCTGAAAATTACATTTTTGGCGCAATGAGAAATACTTTTGAAGTGTGGTACAGCGAATACTTGCAATCATTAAGTTAAAATGGCTAAATTAGCTCATATAAGAGCCATAGAGAAACTTTAAAAGCAACAAAGTACAAAGACTAGTAAAATGTTAAAAATGCCTTAGAAGCGTTATTAAAGGCAATTAAAATCAAAGGACAAGATAATATCTTGTCCTTTTTTTCTGATTATTTTGAAGTTAAACAATTAAATTATGTATCATACTACCTTTTTTAGAAAGCTCATTTTACACTGCGTAATACGTCTGTTTACTGTCACTTACCATATCAAAAACAGTCAAAAATAAAAGGGTATATAAACTCACAAGTTCGCCCTTGTATTTTTTTTATGTTTTTTATCTGTTTTCATCACAGCAAACGACCGAAAACGCACTGGAAAAAATGAACTATCAAAATAAAAAAAGGGGGTGATCTATGTACATAATTTAATAACTTAAAAATAATCATCAATCCAGCTTCACTCACTCAACACCTAAAAAAAATGTGTTTAAAAGAAAGGACAGAAAAATGAATAAAAAGTTTTTAAAGCAACAATTAGATAATGCAGAAAGCGAGAATAGAGTGATAAGTAAAGCTCAAAATGAACAAGAAACTAAAGTGTTAATACGAAAATATGGAACGCTAGGTAACTTAAATAAACGATTGTTAGAATTAGAATATTTTTAAATTATAAGGAGTGGAAATAATGGAACTAATAAGTGTAGAAACAATATGTGAAACAATAAATGGAAAAGAATATGATTAATTAATATCATTTCCTAGTTTTAGATAATTGAATCCTCTCCTATTTCTTATTAAACTTGTTTTAGGAAAAAGGGGGCTACAATGATTACAAAATTAAACAGTTTTTCAGACAGGGATTTAGAACAATTGGCACAGATTTGGTTGAATGGCAATTTACAAGCACATTCATTTATTCCCGCTCAGTATTGGAAAAATCAATTTGTGAACATTAAAAAAATGTTGCCTGAAGCAAATATTTTTGTGTATAGGAATAATGAAATAATTATCGGTTTTTTAGGCGAATTAGATGGTTACATAGCTGGATTATTTGTTGACATGAACTACAGAAAGCAAGGTGTTGGTAGCCGATTAATTAATTACCTAAAACAAATAAACGACAAATTAACACTTTCAGTCTATGTAGATAATATTAATGCCGTTAATTTTTATGAGAATAAAGATTTTATCATAGACAGTGTAGGTATGGATACTGAGACTGATTCAAAAGAGTATCGTATGACTTGGGAAAAATAAAAGGTAAAGACTTTTTTTATAAAAGCTTTGCTTTTTATTTTGCAATAAATAATGCTAATGTAAGTGACAGAATAATTAGTACCAATATCGCTAAGACACTTTTGATGCCAAAAGCAATAGTTAGACTTATCAAAATAATAAGTGGCAAATAAAAATAGTCCAATTTATTGACTTCTGAGCAATCCATACCAGTGTAGATTTATTAAAATTGTTACCAAAAAAACGCGTGTAGTTTGCTTACAGGAAATATTGGTCATAACTTAATACGATGAGAAATTATATTAGCATTCAAAATAAGTTGAGATACAGATACTATCTCAACTTATTTTTTTATGGGGTTAAGCTGACACCAGCTTGCCCCACGCGGGTAGCGTTCTGCATGACATGCTCTCACTGAAAGTGATCCTGCAATGATAAATTGCCCCGTCACGGCGTGACCCGCCAGAGGTTTTACAAGCCGGATAAGTGGCGCTGTAAAATAGCAGTTTCCCCAGTAAGAAGGGGAAACGCTACGGTCATCGCTTGGCGATGACGCGCCTCGCAGAGCCTGTCCAAAATATTATTTTGGTATAACAGGCTATACCAGATTTTTAACGGTGTTATACTGGTCTTGGAAAACCCTTTTTGAGGAGGCATTTTTGATGGCGCATTTAAAGAAAAATACGCGTGGCGCAGTCCCAGGTTTAGCGGTTCACTTTGAACGTAAAACCGACCATCACACTAACAAAGAAATTGATGTGTCGAAAACCTATCTAAATCAAGATCTGATGGCGGATGGTTCTGATATGCTGTCACGCTTCAATGCGCGTTTAAATGACGTTTATTGCATGAAAAGAGACGATGTGAAGGCGTTAGCGACTTGGATTGTCACTTTACCTGAAGAACTTACAGAAGCGTCCTACGAGCAACAGAGCGCCTTTTTTGAAGCAACCACTAATTTTCTGAATGACCGTTATGGTCAAGAAAATGCCGTGGCCGCTGTCGTACATTATGACGAGACAACCCCTCACTTGCACTATGCCTTTGTCCCAGTGGTTTTTGATAATAAAAAAGCACGTGATAAAGTATCCGCTAAAGAAGTCCTCACGCGCCATGATTTGCAAAGCTTTCATGAGGATTTAGATGAGCATTTAAAAAAAGTGCTGCCCTTTTATGAACAAGGGATTTTAAATAACAAAACCTTACCGTTTGAGAATGTCGCTGAAATCAAAAAATACAACGATCAGTTTAACGCTTTAAAAACTGAACTAGCCGATATTGAAGACAATATTCGTGCGAAACAGGCCGTACTTAAAATCACGGATCAAGCCTTAACGGAATTGGACTTAGCCGAAAAACAAATTGATGCCTTTAAACAAGACTTATCTAAAAACCTCTTTGGTAAGACGGTGCTTAAACCAGATGACTTAGATCGCTTTAAAAGTGTGTTAGCCACGATGAAGAAAGCCACCTTGCAAAGCCAGCATGAGACACGAGAACTCAAGCAAACGTTAGGCCAAGTCAACGCGCAATTAGCTGACATCCAAGCTGACTATCAAAACCTGAAAGAAACTCATCAAATGTTTCAGAAGCGGCAGCGAGAACAGCAAAAAATGGACTATGTGATGCGTGACATGCTTAAAAATGATTATGGTGTCGACAAACTATCGCATACTGATGTGGAGGCTCGGTATGTTCTTTATAAGCTGGATCATGAAGAACTCACTCAAAATAAAAAAGTAGCCCAGACCTGGTTAAAGACACTGACGACAGCTAGAGCAGATCCAGATACGAAAATAGCGCCAACTAGATTAGATTGGGGTATTGAACAAGTTAAAGCATTAATTAATCGAATCATTGAATTAACGCGTGATATTTTTAAAGGGCCAAGTCTTTAACGTTATAACGGCCTATTTGCTCGTCTAAGCGTTTTTAACCATGTGACGTAGAAATAATCATCAAATAGATTCAAACGTCGCTATTGGCTTAATAAGGGGCAATTAGGTTACATAACCAGGAATCCATCATTTAAAATAATGCCAAACAAAAAGAACACTCTGGACAAACATTATGTACAACGGTGTTCTTTTTGTTTTGTTTTTATTAATTCAATAAAAAGGCGAAGCCTATTATAAGTTTATCTTTTATATTTTAATCTTTTGTTCTTTTGCGTGGTTATAAAGTGAGCATTAGCAATGCTTCAAAGCTAAATACGTGTACAAAATACTGTGCATACGTGTACAAAATACTGTGCATACGTGTACAAAATACTGTGCATACGTGTACATTTTATTTTTTCATGTACACGTAAAATGCTATAATAAAAAGCATAAAGAAATTCCCGACAAAAAGTTTTTCTTTATGCTTATATCCAACAACACGCCCAAAGGAGTGTATCTATATGTCCATTATATCAGAATCAAAGACAAGGCAGGTGCAGACCTTGAATGAATTATCAAAAAGAAAAGTGGTCGAACACAATAGCTTAATCACATCCATTGCCAAAATGGATAAAACGCCGCTTAAAATGTTTGAATTAGCTGTTTCTTTAATCGATACAGAAAACCCACCTCAAGATCAAACGGTTTATTTATCAAAGCAAGAAATGTTTGCTTTCTTTAAGGTGAATGATAACGATAAACATAGCCGATTTAAACAAGCGATTGAAAGAATGCAGAAACAAGCTTTTTTTCAGATTAAAAAAGAACAAGATAAAGGGTTTAAGTTTGTTAGTATTGTGCCAATCCCTTATGTGGAATGGACGGATTATAGTGACGAAGTAAAAATTGAATTTCATCGTGAAATCATGCCTTACTTAATCAATCTTAAAAACAATTTTACGCAACATGCTTTGTCAGACATCGCAGAATTAAATAGCAAGTATGCCATTATTCTATACCGTTGGTTATCGATGAATTACAACCAGTACGAGCATTACAGCTTTAAAGGTGGTCGGAGACAAGACCAAATTGATAGTTATCGTAATCCTGAAATTAGTATCCGAGATTTACGAGAAATGACAGATACGATAGATGAGTATCTGGATTTTAGAAATTTTGAAAAAAGAATTTTAAAAAATGGTATTGAAGAAATTACAAATAATACAACTTTTAATGTGACGTACGAAAAAGTTAAAAAAGGGCGCAGCATTGATAGCATTGTCTTTCACATTACTAAAAAACAAGTTGCGGCTGATAGTAGTTATAAACAGGATGATCCCGTTTATATCGAGGGCAAGATTCGTCAAGAAGAAACAGAAGATATGTTGACTGTTAAGGCAATAAAAAGTCCCTATACAAAGTTACTTATGGAGCAGTTTTTATTGTCATATATTGATTTAACGGATACGACTATTTTGTCAGGGTTACAGAAAAATGTATATCCACTTTATGACGAATTAAAAGAATTACGTGGTTTAAAGGGCGTGAAAGAACACTTAGCCTATATCAGAGACAAACAAGATGACTATTCGAAAAAGAATATTGCTAAGTATCTTAAAAAATCGATTGAACAGTATCTACCAATCGTTAAAAGGCAGGATATAGATCATGAGTGACAATTTAAAAACGATTCGAGAACTTGCAGATGAGTTAGGAGTTAGCAAGAATAAAATTCATTATCAAGTTTCTAAAATATCAAGCGAATATGTAGTTAGAAATAATAGTATGAAGCTATTAACCGCTGAAGCGGTTAAACAAATAAAAGAAAATATAGGTATTGAATTAAACAGTAGTTTAAACAGTAAGTTAAATACCGTTAAACACCAAGAAAACACTAATATAAAAGGAAATACAAGTGTTGAAGGCGTTGAATTAAACAGCACTTTAAATAGCTATTTAAACAGTCTTAAACACCAAATTGAATATCTTGAATCTCAAAATACCAATAAAGATGAACAAATAAAAAGTTTAGTGGAAGCACAAAAACAAACGCAAAATTTGTTAGACCAGCAACAACAATTAGCCTTACAAGATAAAAAGTTGTTAGAAGAATACAAAGCAAAAAACGACAGATTAAAAGTTCTCAAAATGCCCTCACAGGAAACACAATTCAAACACTTAGACAATCAATATAAAGATGAAGTGAACGCTCTTAAAGAGAAGTTGGAAAATTTGCAGGAACAAATCAAAGATCAAAAAAGGATAGAAGAACAAGAAAAACCAAGAAAATGGTGGGGACTATGGCGAAAATAGATGATTCAGTTAAAAAGAAAGTTCCTGAATTGCGATTTGCGGGGTTTGCTGACGATTGGGAAGAGCGTAAGTTGGGTGAATTAGCTAGTTTTTCAAAAGGCAATGGATATACAAAAAATGATTTAGTCGAATTTGGAGATCCAATAATTTTATATGGTCGCTTATATACAAAATATGAAACAGTTATTGAGAAAGTAGATACATTTGTAAATAAGAAAGATAACTCAATAATTAGTGAAGGATCTGAAGTCATAGTACCTGCATCAGGAGAATCTTCAGAAGATATTTCTAGAGCTTCAGTTGTTGGTAAATCAGGTCTAATTTTAGGCGGAGATTTAAATATAATTAAACCAGTAAATTATATTGATTCTATTTTTTTAGCTTTAACTATTTCTAATGGATCTCAACGACAAGAAATGTCGAAGAGAGCTCAAGGAAAATCTGTAGTTCATCTGCATAACTCTGATCTAAAACAAGTAAATCTTTTATATCCAAAATTAGAAGAACAACAAAAAATTGGGACATTCTTCAAACAACTTGATTGCGCTATCGCTCTTCATCAACGTAAGTTAGATTTGTTGAAAGAACAGAAAAAAGGCTACTTGCAAAAAATGTTTCCAAAAGCTGGAGAAAAAATTCCTGAATTGCGATTTGCGGGGTTTGCTGACGATTGGGAACAGCGTAAGTTGGGGGAGATATTTAACTATGAGCAACCAACAAAATATATTGTTAAATCTACAGAGTATGATGACACTTTTAATACACCTGTTTTAACAGCAGGTAAGAGTTTCTTATTGGGCTATACAGATGAGATTACTGGGATTAAAAATGCTACCGTAGAGAATCCAGTTATTATATTTGATGATTTTACAACTGGTTCTCATTATGTAGATTTCCCTTTTAAGATTAAGAGTTCCGCAATGAAATTACTTAGTTTGAATGATAATTCTGACAATTTCTATTTTATGTTTAATACGTTGAAGAATATAAAATATGTACCTCAAAGTCATGAACGTCATTGGATTTCTAAATTTTCAGAATTTGAAATCTATAAACCTAGTCAGGAAGAACAGCAAAAAATTGGTTCATTTTTCAAACAACTCGACGACACTATCGCTCTTCATCAACGTAAGTTAGATTTGTTGAAAGAACAGAAAAAAGGCTTTTTACAAAAGATGTTTGTTTAGGGGCTATAATTATATAATGACCCCTAGAAAAGACTATTAAAACAGCCCTCGTTATCTACTAGTTGGATAATGGGGGCTGTTTTTTTGTTAAATGGTATAATGGATCATATATAGCAGGACTATTATTTCAAATCAAGCAAGGATTTGATCCCAAGAAAAAGAAAAATTTACCCAATCGACTTTACCTTGATGATTTAGAAGTTACAGCAAAAGACGTGTATATTAAACGGGATTTTGCTAATAAAACGGCTGAAACCCTTGATACAAGCGGACATCACGAAATCGGACGCCGACAAGAAAATAATAAAACAGCTGAAACCCTTGATACAAGCGGACATCACGAAATCGGACGCCGACAAGAAATGGCTGAAACCCTTGATACAAGCGGACATCACGAAATCGGACACAATCTATATAAGACTAACTTAGATACTAATAAAGATACTAATAAAGATACAAGCATGCTTGATTTTTCATCAATTAATTTCTCTCAAAATGTTCTACAAAAACAAAATCAAGACATTGTAGCTAATGCAAGCGAATTTCTAGTATCAAACGGAAATGCAGGTAAAATTCCTTTAGAAGCTGAAACAATAAAGTTAATCAGTTTATGGTCTGCAAATGATCCAAAGAAAATGGAAAAAATGATTGGGATTATTTTTAATGCTAAAAAAGCAAGTGAAACATTTATTACTCAACAAACAGGAAAACCAACAACTATCTTTTTAGATAACTATGAAGATTTGCAACATGACATCACAGTTTCATTGAGAAGAACATTTAACGCTATTAGAAATAAACAGGATAAAAAACAAAA
>NZ_JBXAXY010000012.1:0-1799 GCF_056782015.1 Dellaglioa sp. CoH-57-MRSF-17
TGGCGCTAAGAAGCTTAACTTCTGTGTTCGACATGGGAACAGGTGTATCCTTCTTGCTATCGCCACCACACTCTTTTTTTGAGAAAACTTATTCTCTCAAAACTAGCTAATATTTATCATTGATTTTTAAGCCGTACACCGTTTCACACCACTTTGTGGTTAAGTCCTCGACCGATTAGTATTGGTCCGCTCCATACATCACTGTACTTCCACTTCCAACCTATCTACCTGATAATCTTTCAGGGGTCTTACTTCCATAAAGGAATGGGAAATCTAATCTCGAGGTGAGCTTCACACTTAGATGCTTTCAGCGTTTATCTCATCCATACATAGCTACCCAGCGATGCCCTTGGCAGAACAACTGGTACACCAGAGGTATGTCCATCCCGGTCCTCTCGTACTAAGGACAGCTCCTCTCAAATTTCCTACGCCCGCGACGGATAGGGACCGAACTGTCTCACGACGTTCTGAACCCAGCTCGCGTACCGCTTTAATGGGCGAACAGCCCAACCCTTGGGACCGACTACAGCCCCAGGATGCGATGAGCCGACATCGAGGTGCCAAACCTCCCCGTCGATGTGGACTCTTGGGGGAGATAAGCCTGTTATCCCCAGGGTAGCTTTTATCCGTTGAGCGATGGCCCTTCCATACGGAACCACCGGATCACTAAGCCCGACTTTCGTCCCTGCTCGACCTGTAAGTCTCGCAGTCAAGCTCCCTTGTGCCTTTACACTCTGCGAATGATTTCCAACCATTCTGAGGGAACCTTTGGGCGCCTCCGTTACCTTTTAGGAGGCGACCGCCCCAGTCAAACTGCCCACCTGACACTGTCTCCCACCACGATTAGTGGCGAGGGTTAGAGTGTTCATACAACGAGGGTAGTATCCCACCAATGCCTCCTCCGAAACTAGCGTTCCGGTCTCTACGGCTCCTACCTATCCTGTACAAGTTATACAAACACTCAATATCAAGCTACAGTAAAGCTCCATGGGGTCTTTCCGTCCTGTCGCGGGTAACCCGCATCTTCACGGGTATTATAATTTCACCGAGTCTCTCGTTGAGACAGTGCCCAAATCGTTACGCCTTTCGTGCGGGTCGGAACTTACCCGACAAGGAATTTCGCTACCTTAGGACCGTTATAGTTACGGCCGCCGTTTACTGGGGCTTCAATTCTGGGCTTCGCCGAAGCTAACTCATCCTCTTAACCTTCCAGCACCGGGCAGGCGTCAGCCCCTATACGTCATCTTACGATTTTGCAGAAACCTGTGTTTTTGATAAACAGTCGTTTGGGCCTATTCACTGCGGCTGACCTTTCGGTCAGCACCCCTTCTCCCGAAGTTACGGGGTCATTTTGCCGAGTTCCTTAACGAGAGTTCTCTCGCACACCTTAGGATACTCTCCTCGACTACCTGTGTCGGTTTGCGGTACGGGTAGTTATATTCTAACTAGAAGCTTTTCTTGGCAGTGTGACATCAGTTACTTCGCTACTTAATTTCGCTCCCCATCACAACTTGTCCTTAAAGTTAAGCATTTAACTCAACTTCAGACTTATTGCTTGGACGCACATATCCATCAGTGCGCTTCCTTAGCCTGCTGCGTCCCTCCATCGTTCAAACAAATATAACTAGTACAGGAATCTCAACCTGTTATCCATCGTCTACGCCTCTCGGCCTCGACTTAGGTCCCGACTAACCCTGGGAGGACGAGCCTTCCCCAGGAAACCTTAGTCATTCGGTGGACAGGATTCTCACCTGTCTTTCGCTACTCATACCGGCATTCTCACTTCTAAGCGCTCCACC
>NZ_JBXAXY010000012.1:1897-3298 GCF_056782015.1 Dellaglioa sp. CoH-57-MRSF-17
CAGTCCTTACGGTCTAGCTTCGTTGCCCTTAGAACGCTCTCCTACCACGGAACCCTAATGGGTTCCATCCACAATTTCGGTAACATGTTTAGCCCCGGTACATTTTCGGCGCAGAATCACTCGACTAGTGAGCTATTACGCACTCTTTAAATGGTGGCTGCTTCTGAGCCAACATCCTAGTTGTCTGTGCAATTCCACATCCTTTTCCACTTAACATGTATTTTGGGACCTTAATTGGTGGTCTGGGCTGTTTCCCTTTCGACTACGGATCTTATCACTCGCAGTCTGACTCCCGGATATAAATCAATGGCATTCGGAGTTTATCTGAATTCAGTAACCCTAGATGGGCCCCTAGTCCAAACAGTGGCTCTACCTCCATGATTCTTAATTCCGAGGCTAGCCCTAAAGCTATTTCGGAGAGAACCAGCTATCTCCAAGTTCGTTTGGAATTTCTCCGCTACCCACACCTCATCTCAGCATTTTTCAACATACATGAGTTCGGTCCTCCAGTGCGTTTTACCGCACCTTCAACCTGGACATGGGTAGGTCACTTGGTTTCGGGTCTACGTCTACTTACTATGGCGCCCTATTCAGACTCGCTTTCGCTACGGCTCCGTCTTATCAACTTAACCTCGCAAGCAAACGTAACTCGCCGGTTCATTCTACAAAAGGCACGCTATCACCCATTAACGGGCTCTAACTATTTGTAGGCACATGGTTTCAGGAACTATTTCACTCCCCTTCCGGGGTGCTTTTCACCTTTCCCTCACGGTACTGGTTCACTATCGGTCACTAGGGAGTATTTAGCCTTGGGAGATGGTCCTCCCGGATTCCGACGGAATTTCTCGTGTTCCGCCGTACTCAGGATACTGCTCTGAGAGATTTTCATTTAGTATACGGGGCTATCACCCTCTACGGCGAGTCTTCCCAGACTCTTCTACTATAAAAATCTTTGGTAACTCAAATGAGCAGTCCTACAACCCCAAGAAGCAAGCTTCTTGGTTTGGGCTCTTCCCTGTTCGCTCGCCGCTACTTAGGGAATCGATTTTTCTTTCTATTCCTGCAGGTAATTAGATGTTTCAGTTCCCTGCGTTTACCTCTATATAACCTATGTATTCAGTTAATAGTAACAGTCGATTAAAACTGCTGGGTTCCCCCATTCGGAAATCTCCGGATCAAAGCTTACTTACAGCTCCCCGAAGCATATCGGTGTTAGTCCCGTCCTTCATCGGCTCCTAGTGCCAAGGCATTCACCATGCGCCCTTGATAACTTAACCTAACTTTACTTAAAGCAAAGTGGTTTTGTTAAGAACTACGTTCTTAACTAATAAAACGCGGTGTTTCTCGGCTTATTGCTTAAAAATTTAATAAATATTATCTAGTTTTCAAAGAACAAATTTT
>NZ_JBXAXY010000012.1:3395-5181 GCF_056782015.1 Dellaglioa sp. CoH-57-MRSF-17
CCTCAAAACTAAACAAATTTTCGACAAGTGTGTAGGTTTCCGTAATATTCCTTAGAAAGGAGGTGATCCAGCCGCAGGTTCTCCTACGGCTACCTTGTTACGACTTCACCCTAATCATCTGTCCCACCTTAGACGGCTGGCTCCTAAAAGGTTACCTCACCGGCTTTGGGTGTTACAAACTCTCATGGTGTGACGGGCGGTGTGTACAAGGCCCGGGAACGTATTCACCGCGGCATTCTGATCCGCGATTACTAGCGATTCCAACTTCATGTAGGCGAGTTGCAGCCTACAATCCGAACTGAGAACGGCTTTAAGAGATTAGCTTAACCTCGCGGTCTCGCAACTCGTTGTACCGTCCATTGTAGCACGTGTGTAGCCCAGGTCATAAGGGGCATGATGATTTGACGTCATCCCCACCTTCCTCCGGTTTGTCACCGGCAGTCTCATTAGAGTGCCCAACTAAATGCTGGCAACTAATAATAAGGGTTGCGCTCGTTGCGGGACTTAACCCAACATCTCACGACACGAGCTGACGACAACCATGCACCACCTGTCATTCTGTCCCCGAAGGGAACGGCCTATCTCTAGGTTTGTCAGAAGATGTCAAGACCTGGTAAGGTTCTTCGCGTTGCTTCGAATTAAACCACATGCTCCACCGCTTGTGCGGGCCCCCGTCAATTCCTTTGAGTTTCAACCTTGCGGTCGTACTCCCCAGGCGGAGTGCTTAATGCGTTAGCTGCAGCACTGAAGGGCGGAAACCCTCCAACACTTAGCACTCATCGTTTACGGCATGGACTACCAGGGTATCTAATCCTGTTTGCTACCCATGCTTTCGAACCTCAGCGTCAGTTACAGACCAGAGAGCCGCTTTCGCCACTGGTGTTCTACCATATATCTACGCATTTCACCGCTACACATGGTGTTCCACTCTCCTCTTCTGCACTCAAGTTATCCAGTTTCCAATGCATTTCTTCGGTTGAGCCGAAGGCTTTCACATCAGACTTAAAAAACCGCCTGCGTTCGCTTTACGCCCAATAAATCCGGATAACGCTTGCCACCTACGTATTACCGCGGCTGCTGGCACGTAGTTAGCCGTGGCTTTCTGGTTAGATACCGTCACTAGGTAAACAGTTACTCTTACCTACATTCTTCTCTAACAACAGAGCTTTACGATCCGAAAACCTTCTTCACTCACGCGGCGTTGCTCCATCAGACTTTCGTCCATTGTGGAAGATTCCCTACTGCTGCCTCCCGTAGGAGTTTGGGCCGTGTCTCAGTCCCAATGTGGCCGATCACCCTCTCAGGTCGGCTACGTATCATTGCCTTGGTGGGCCTTTACCTCACCAACTAGCTAATACGCCGCGGGTCCATCCAAAAGTGACAGCTTACGCCGTCTTTCATTATCAAACCATGCGGTTTAACAAATTATGCGGTATTAGCACCTGTTTCCAAGTGTTATCCCCCTCTTTTGGGCAGGTTACCCACGTGTTACTCACCCGTTCGCCACTCATTATCTTCGGTGAGTGCAAGCACTCGGTGAAGATAATGCGTTCGACTTGCATGTATTAGGCACGCCGCCAGCGTTCATCCTGAGCCAGGATCAAACTCTCATATAAAAAGTTGATTGCTCTTATTGTTTTGTTACTTTTTGAAACTAGCGAATTGACTTCGCAAATGTTTGCTCTTAACTCTTAGTTAAGAGACCCTACACATTTGATTTGTCGAAAATTTGTTCAGTTTTCAAAGATCTACTTGGTTGCTTTTGACAACTTTTATATCATATCAA
>NZ_JBXAXY010000013.1:0-4217 GCF_056782015.1 Dellaglioa sp. CoH-57-MRSF-17
CAGTCTCAATATTTATTTTATTTCTCCCATTTCTATCAATTCCTCAAATCCTTCAACAAAGTAATCTCTATCTTTCAAACAAACAACTCGTTTTTCTGGACCTTCAGGTGTCTCAGTTTCACTTAACTTTATACCACAAATAAAGCATTGACCTAAAAGCTCTTTAGTCGGGATAACATTTTGATCAGTGTATTCTAAGTATTTCTCAACATCACTTTCACTAAACTCTCTCATGCTCTCACCCCTCTCTCATTCTTTATTTCTCCTGTATCAGGATCAATGGTTTTTGAATAGACCGGACGATAACCACATTGGTAATTTGCATCAAAATATAGTCGAAAAATTCCAGAAGAACTTGAAATTATTTCATTCACATATTTCATACTCTCAATTCCAAATTCGTTACCTCTTTGTCTGATAAACGAGCTTAATTCCTTTACATTAACAATGTTATATTCATCTACAATTTCAAGTAAAGTCTGCCTTAATTCTTTCTTTTCATTTTCATCAAGTGTTACGTATCTATCAATATCAAAATCATTTATAAAGATTAAATCTTTTTTATCGTAGCGGTGTTTACCTTTCTTAATTGCATCAGAACTTTCATGCGTTAAATACTGAAAATAATACTCCACGCTATCAACAATTTCGATATGAGATACAGATTGATCACCTAAATTACGTTTTATTTTTTTCCGAATACTTTCAACAGTAACCGGATTACGAGCAATATACAAAACATGATAATGTGGTTTTTTATAAATTGATCCACCAGCACTTATTATCTCTTGTTCATCAGGAGTCATATCTTTAAATTTTCGTTCAGTTTTATCTAAATTATGGAGCGGACTAATCGCCATAGGAATACCAGTTTTTTCTAAATTTTCAATAAAGTTTTCAGGAATACTTTCAGGATACAAAATGAATGCAAAGTTTCTAGCCTTTGTATTTTTAGTAGTCATATAGTATAATCACCTTTAGAAAATAAAAGCATTTTTCACGAGCGAACTTGAGAGAGGGCGCTCTTTTTTTATGCTCATTTTTCTCCTTTCTTAGATTTTTCGATAACATCACGCATATAGTTTCTAATATCGTAAGTTACAATTTTTCCTTCACTTTTTAAAATCTCTTTGTAATCAGCATACATCTTTTTAGGTATTCTAACGGTTACAACTTGATATTCTGTTTTCTCTTCAGGCATAAAACTCACTCCTTTATTTTTTTATCATTATACATCATTATATACTTATAGTCTATATAGTCAAAAAATAACCCGTTTAAAAAAACGGCGGTCAAAACGGCGGTCAAACGGCGGTCATAAAAAAACTCCCAAATCCATTGGGAGAGTAAGCGTAAAGTCCTATTCAAGTAAAATTTGGCACTCGGCACTTATAGGGGGGTCGTAGTACGGGAGCGAAATTCGCTCCCTGCCCCCTGATTTTCAAAATTTTTATCCCACTCAAACCAAAATATGGGCTCCGCCCAAACCCGCAAGCTGTGTCAGCTTGACCCCATAAATGAGCGGGAGCTCCCGCTCAAACTCACCCCGCACTCGCCGTGGGGCAGGCAAAAAAAGCAGGTGTGCTTTTCTTTGCATGCGCAAAAGTGTTTTATCCGCTAGTCTATCAACTCCTTAAAGCCTCAAAAAGGGGCTAACTGCTAAAGCAGCAAGCCCCTTTAATTCGATTTACCGTTGACAGACACAAAATTAACGACGTTCAATCTAGCCAGATGTTAAATTAAGCTCTTAAATGCCATTTTAAGCCCATATAAGCGTTTTAAAGATGTGGACCGCCTAATTCATCAGATTTATGTTTTTCGAGTTCCTGTGAGCTTTCAGGGGCTTTTTTAGACGGTTCTTTTAGTCCTGCACGTTCTAGCCACTTGTCAGGTAAATTGATACCTAGTTTTTTGTGTAGAAATTCATCAACATTGCGGACAATGCCTTGAAGTGTTCCGACTAACTTTTGCAATCGCTCATTCTCTCTTTCGAGGTCATTATAGTCCCACGTTGTTCTAGTCAGTTTATCTCTTAACGAGTCGGCTTCACGCCTTGCTCTAGCATGCATTTGATTGTAATTATCACTAAAAGACGCCCGTTGTTCCAAATCAGCGAGATCAGATTTATCAACCATGACTTTATTTTTATTCAGCAAAGTTGGTTTACTAGCAATTTTTTTGTTATCCCGTGGCTTGATTTCATCAAGCTGTTTTTTAGTATCTGCAAGCTTTGCTTGTGTCTCTTGTTTTTCGGTCTCTATTTTTTTCAAATCTTCCCGCATAGTTTTGTATTCGGGTACTGATAAATTCTTACGCTCTTTGTTTTTGTTGCCACGTTGAACATCAAAGCCATTCTCTTTGAGATATTGTGGTAATTCCTCTTGAATGCGCTGTAAGGCTTCACGATTGAATATACGCTTAGCTGAGAGCTTTCTATCATCATCAAAGGGCACAATGCCCATATGCATGTGAGGGGTCTTCTCGTCCAAGTGAACGACCGCATAACGAATATTTTCGTCGCCATAGTTATCTGCAAAATATTGTTTGGCTGTTTCAAAATATTTACGGGTTTCGACTTCGTCTAATTGCTCAAAAAAATCTTTGTCACTGGTTAGAATCCACTCATTGACTAAAACAGCGTCTTTGCGAACTGCCCGCTTACTAGCTTTATTTTCGTTGATATAGGCTTCAATATCCGTTTTAAAATTATCAGTGCGCCCAGCCACCAAATCATAATTCAAGTGGGAGCGGGAAACATCAATATCTTCGTTGCTGTGATTAGTCGTTTTCCGTTGGTCATGATTGCCAATACCGACTAAATTATCAGCTTTTAATTTCGTCATTCTAGCCACTACAAAACTCATAGTACGCACCTCATTTCGGAGTTATCTTCCAAGTAAAGTATAACCCACTATACTTCACTCTGTGAAGTGTGGTCTCTGCGAGGCTAAAAACTGTCTGTCCACTTTGCCCCTTTTTTCGCCTTTAGGCTGAAAAGGTTCGACGTGAACAGGCACAAAAAAAAACGCCTACAGCTGTCCTTTTTTCTAGTAACAGAAATGATATTTTCACCTTTGCATTTTTCCGCAACGATTGCAAATTCATTTCAATATCAAATTCAAAACAACAGACCTTGCCACTTTTTCAAAAGTGGCAAACCCAGAAAATTTCTACATGTCTCCGACGGCTCGAAAACGAGTTGCCAAGAGGGTGGAAAATCAGTGGATCGTATCAACTTCTTAAATTCCTTCCGATTTGCTTCAGTCAGACATTTATCGTTGACCCTACCGTTTATTTTCCCACTGGCCAAATAAAAAAGAGTAGCCTAAGCTACCCTTTTCTAAAAAAATAGTTCAACAATCGCGCCCATTGAAGGTAAATTTTTAAGAAATAACATTTTTTCATTTTACTTAGAAAATATAATACTAGCCCCTTTTATCACATTTTTCCGTACAAATAGAAATGCATATTCTCTTGTAATTCTGGCAAATCGAGCGTTTCTTCAGCTAATCGTTCCAAACCTTGATGTTCATAAAAGCCAAAATTACATGTCGTATCCGTAAATAAGTAAAATGTCTTAAGATTTTCAGATGTCATATAATCTAAAAATTGTTGATACAATTGTTTACCGATACCTGAACCACGTTGGTTTCCATCTACAACAAAAAAAGCTAATTCACCATCAAAGTTTGTACCAATGCTCTTTAAAAGAATTTCATCAACTTCTTCAAATTTTTGAAACGTCTTTCCAATTTTACGCCCTTCTTTAGATATAGCAATTCGTGCAACAGCAATTCCTTGCCGAATAAGATACCTTAGTGGTTTACGATGTGTTTCTCTATTTTTACCCATAATAATACCAACAGGCACTTCATTAAAAACAGCAACACTAGTAAATGTTTGATTAACAAGACAACTGGCAAGATATATTTTAGACAGTTGTTTAGCTAATTTTGGGCTTCCTAATCGATCGTAGTTCCATGATTTGCGAATCATATCTTCCAAGATATGATAATCGGATGGTTTAATAGGACGGTATTTAATATCTGCTTGTGTCATTACTTTTCCTCCAAATAATTAACTTCTAAATTGTTCTTAAATCCAATATATTCCACGTCAATAATCATTACTTAACCTCTCCAGTCTCAATATTTATTTTATTTCTCCCATTTCTATCAATTCCTCAAATCCTTCAACAAAGTAATCTCTATCTTTCA
>NZ_JBXAXY010000014.1:0-1818 GCF_056782015.1 Dellaglioa sp. CoH-57-MRSF-17
AAAAACAAAAAGTTAATCCTGAAAATTACATTTTTGGCGCAATGAGAAATACTTTTGAAGTGTGGTACAGCGAATACCTGCAATCATTAAGTTAAAATGGCTACATTAGCTCATATAAGAGCCATAGAGAAACTTTAAAAGCAACAGGTGTGACAGAATTAGCGGTTTATCAAAAAGGAAAGCGAATTATGGTTACATTACCAGTCTAAAAAAACGTCCTCAACATCAAAAGTGAGGACGTTTTTTTAGATTTCTTTTTCTAAAATCGGACAAATACGATCTTGTTTTCCTAAAGGAAAATGTTTTATCCCGATTTTTTTAAATCCATGACGTTCATAAAAACGAATGCCTGCATAATTTTTTTCATAAACAGTCAAACGTAAATAACGTTTTTGTTTCGTTTTAGCATAACGATTCGCTTCATCGAGTAACCGTTGCCCTAACCCTTTGCGTACACGTTTTTGGAACGTCTACGCAAAGGCTTTTAGCAATCAAATTACTCACTATTATATCAAATATTTCAATTAATTAACCCGTTTTCAAATATTTATATTCTAAGCATAATAAAAAGACACACCAGGTGCCTTTTGTTTATTATAATATTTATACAGCTAGTCGTTTTTTATTTTGGTTTAATGACCAGGACCATACAAGTTTAAAATGACAACTCCTGACAAAATTAATACAATTCCTAAGACGCTGCTCAGATTAATAGATTCTTTCCAAACGACTACTGCCAAAACAGTTGTCAATACAATTCCTAAGCCAGCCCATAAAGCGTAAGCAACACTCAAGTTTATAGTTTTCATAGCTAATGCTAAAAAATAAAAACTTGCACCGTATGAAACTAAAGACCCCACAGTTTCCCAAAGCGAACTGAATCCGTTTGAAGCTTTTAACAAATTCGTTCCCAAGAGTTCACCTAGAATCGCGAGCCCCAAAAATATATATCCCATTAAATTACACCTACCTTTTTTTTTATAACGAAAATAATGCCAAAAATGAAAAAATTCATTAGTCGGCGTTTTTTAGCTAGCCACAACCCAGCTATTCGTATATTTTTTATTATACAATTTTACAATTTACTCCGCTTAATTGCAATGTCGTTTTTAATTATTCTCGAATTCTTGTTTTTTAACTTCAAGCATACGTTGTTTACGCTTTTCATAAGCTCTACGGTAACGTTGCATGGCTTTATATTCCTGCTCAAAGACTACCATAGGTCGTTTACCGTCAAGTGCCTGTCTCAATGGCATAGCATTCATTTTTGAAGCTACTTCATCTAATTGTCGTTGTTTCACATCTTTAAATGACGTGCCTTTAGGGTACCAATCACGTAGCTTACGGTTTCTGTTTTCATTTGAACCACGTTGTTGTGGTGATGACGGTGTGGCATAGTATAGCTTAATTTTAAGCTCTTTTTGAACATATTCTAAAAAGTCCCATGAGATAAATTCAGAACCATTGTCGGCTGTTATAGTACGCACAGCTTTGCCATAACGCTCATAAAACAACCTAAATGCATTGAAACACTTGACTTCTGGTAGAAAAATAGTCCATCTTTTTAGTATAAGAGCAGGATCATTTGCAGACCATAAACTAATTAACTTTATGGTCTGCAAATGATCCAAAGAAAATGGAAAAAATGATTGGGATTATTTTTAATGCTAAAAAGGCAAGTGAAACATTTATTACTCAACAAACAGGAAAACCAACAACTATCTTTTTAGATAACTACGAGGATTTGCAACATGACATCACAGTTTCATTGAGAAGAACATTTAACGCTATTAGAAATAAACAGGATAAAAAACAAAA
>NZ_JBXAXY010000015.1:0-1690 GCF_056782015.1 Dellaglioa sp. CoH-57-MRSF-17
TGTACTAGGCCCTGTCAAGTTGACGGATGAAATAATATAAAATTTAATATGTTTCTAAATGGCTTTATCCCAGTATTCATCTGGGGTAAGGCCATTTCTTTGTGTTGAGCGATTGTAATGATTAAAATATTCAATTCCTGCTTCAACCAATTTCATAAGTTCTTGATAGGTCTTTGGCAGTGGCTGACGTGCCATCCATCGATTTTTAAATTCATTCCACCAACGCTCCATTGGAGCGTTATCGTATGGCGTTCCTGGTCGGGACATACTTCTAGTTACTTCATATCGATCAAGAGAACGATTAAATAGTTTTGAGGTATAAGCTGAACCGCGATCGGTGTGCACCATGGGGTGTACACTACCAGCACCTGAAAAGGCCTGCTGAAATACCTGGATTTCTGCTTCACTAGTTTCTGTAGGACTTAGATTATAGGCTAAAAGTCGCCGACCATAAAGATCTAAAACACCACTTAACCGAATTTTATATTCGCCATTTATGCCATATGAAAGCTCTGTTGAATCGGCCAACCAAACTTGGTTAGGTCTACTCACACTAAAATTTTGATTAAGAAGATTATCTTGGATATATTGTTCTGATTGTTTCACACGATTATGCTTCTTCGGATGTACTAAACATCGAATACCTAGTTCTCGCATAACTCGTCGAACCTGTTTGAAAGTAATGGGAAAATTAATTGATGTGTCAGCTTGTAAATTTACCAACATGTTTCCAGTACCAATCCCTTGTAGATTGAAATCAAACCAGTATTGGGTTCGCTCTTTAAGTTGTTTATTACGTGTCTCCCAAACTGTTTCTTGTCTTTTTAACCCTTTGTAGTAAGCCTGACGGCTAACGCCAACCATTTTTATAAGTTTTGTTATCGCACCATGCTTTTCTTGACTAACATTCTTAATCGCGTGATATGCCAGTCGTCTTTGCTTATTCACCCCTTGCGCTGAAGTTCCTGCCATTTTTTTATAAAGGCCGCATATAATTTTTGATCTTCGATTTGGCTTTCTAACTCGTGAATCCGTAGATTCGCTTTATCTAAATCTGTTAGTTCTGATTGATCTTTACGGTGACCACGATTATCGATTAGTGATTCATAACCACCTTGTCGTGCCTTAAGAACCCATGAACGGGCTTGTTGATAAGAGACACCGAAGTGTTCCGCAGTTTCATTATAACTATGTTTATCTTTGGTAATATATTCAACAATTGAAACGCGTTCTTCAAAAGAAGTTTTACGACTCATAATGGGAACCTGCCTTTTGGACGGTGACGCCGTCACCGTTTTATCCTCATTATACTTGGAAACCCAGTCTAATAGTTGTTTTTGTGATCGTAAACCAAACTTAAGTGCAACATCTGCTTGTGAATATTGACCCGTTAGATAAGTTAATACCGCTTCTAATTTCAGCGCTTTTGAATAGTGATTATTGTGGCGCGCTTCCTGTAAACCTTCAATACCATCGCGGTCATAGCGATCGACCCAACGTTTGAATAGATCTTTATTAATACCGTATTCTCGGGCAAAAGTTCTTCTCGGCATTCCGGACTTTCTAAATTCTTCGATAAACGTTAATTTTTCTAATGCTGAATACTTGGCTCTGGACATACAAAAATCCCTCCATGATTATCGGATGAAATTATATTATTTCATCTGACAACCATAAAGGGATTATTACA
>NZ_JBXAXY010000016.1:0-1430 GCF_056782015.1 Dellaglioa sp. CoH-57-MRSF-17
TGAAGTGAACCCCCTGAGTTGGAGAAATCTAACTCAGGGGGTTTTACTATGTTCACAGTTGAAATAAAGAAAAAAGTTCTAAAAGAATATTTGAAAGGTAAACCAGCCGGTTTACTAATGAAGAAGTATGGAATCAAGGGATCTGCAACTATTTATCAATGGTTGGATCATTTTAAAATGTTTGGGATTCAAGGCTTAGAAAATAATTTAGGGAAGACATTTTATGATTATTCCTATAAAATGAAGGTCATTCACTGGCGATTAAAACATAGGGCTTCTTTTCCGGTTACAGCACGTCATTTTAAAATTAAGAATCCTGTCGTGATTTGGGACTGGGAAAAGAAACTGGTACAAGGTCGCTTAAAAACTTCAAAAGGAAAACTGCCTAAAATGACTAAATCAAAAAATCCAAAAACTTCAAAACAATTACAAGAAGAAAATGACTTTCTAAGGGCACGGGTAGCGTACTTGGAAAAATTGGACGCCTTAATACAGAAAAAACAAAGATTAAAAACCAAGAAAAAGCCCAGATAATCACTGAGTTAAGGTGTGAATTACAGATTAAGTTGGCAACCGTATTAAAAGCTGGACTGATGTCCAGCAGTAGCTACCATGATGCTTGTAAACGAGAGTACCAACAAGATTCAAAAGAACTGATTGAAACGATTAAAACAATTTGTGAAGGGCATTCTGATTATGGGTATCGTCCCGTAACAAGTGAGTTACGTAACATAGGCATTAAAATCAATCACAAAACCGTGTTGAGAATAATGCGAGAAAACAAACTCCTATGTCACGCTTACGAACGAAAAACGAAAAGATATAATTCATATAAAGGAACTGTTGGTAAAATAGCTTCCAATCTTTTAAACCGACGTTTTAAGACTGATAGATCCTATCAAAAAATAGTAACTGATGTCACTGAACTACGATGGGGAAATAAAAGTACAAATGAAAGAGCTTATTTTACGGCATATATTGATTTATTTAATAGTGAAGTCCTTCAATGGTCAATTAGCCTCCACCCAACGGTGGAGTTTGTGACAGAACCACTAAAACGGTTAATCAATAAACGTTCAAATCTCAGTTATCGAATGACAGTTCACTCTGATCAAGGATTTCAATATCAGAACAGCCGTTATACAGAGATTATCAAATCAGCAAAAATTTTTCAAAGTATGAGTCGCAAAGCGACTTGTTTAGATAATGCATGTGCTGAAAGCTTCTTTCATATTTTAAAAGTTGGGACAGTTCATAATCACGATTATGCGACATACGAAGCTTTAAAAGTAGCCATAAAAAATTATATTGATTATTACAATCATAAAAGAATTAAAATAAAACTGGCCGGTATGTCTCCGATTGAATATCGAAAACATACCGACCAGATGATCGCTTAATATTTACTCCAACTTTTGGGGTTCACTTCA
>NZ_JBXAXY010000017.1:0-869 GCF_056782015.1 Dellaglioa sp. CoH-57-MRSF-17
ATGTCGGCACGTAGAGAACCGCCTTTATTGAGACCGACTTCGGCGCTGACCGCATACATCTTTTCACGCCAGTAATTTGCGACATGTTGTTTAATCAGCGTCGCGATCTCGGCCCGGGTCAATGTCGTTTTCTTAGCCACCAAAAGTCCTTCGTTGCTATGTGCAGCGATACCTCATGTGCAAATTCGCGAACACCGTAGATGGCGCACACGAGCGCCAGAAAGTGAATTGCTTGAATGTGACCTGTAAACATGGAAAAGCCCGTCTGGTTAACGTTGCATGAACTCGATTACGCGATCCCGTGATTCTGTATATGCCTGCTGCATGGCAGCGCCGATACGAGCACGACTATCATCTACTTCTTTACGAAAGTCTTTAAACTCGTCAACGCTCATACTGCCTTTTGCAGCGGCCATGATCGTCATAGTCTCGTTCATGACAAGCATAGCCAGATCACGCATCATGGGCCGCAAAACCGATTCGCTGATAGTGACACCAATAGCACCTCGATCCCGAGTTTGCTGCATGTCCGTCACAAGTTCCCGAATAGTCATCATCAGGTTGTTGAACGAGTGAACACCATAGCGTCCCTTCGATTCGCGAATCCCGTTTTCGACTTCGGCAACAAGATCAATACAGGTTTGAAGAGCGCGCTTCTGAATCACGGATGCTGCCGAATCAGAATCACCGACCTCCAAGAGCTGCTGTATGTTCTCGGCATCGTCGCCCAGAATCGAGTTAAGAGAGCCTGATTTGAGGCGCGAGATTCGTGAGCCGTCCTCATCAACGGTCACTACCTCTCGACGCTTTCGACTCACGGTTAGTCCCATGTCATCGTCGTCATCCTCAAGCGGATCGCGCTCGGGCTT
>NZ_JBXAXY010000018.1:0-801 GCF_056782015.1 Dellaglioa sp. CoH-57-MRSF-17
ACGCAGAGTCGATCAAGAAGTTAAGCAAAAGACGTTCCATCAACAATTTTCTGGTGCATACGGCACCCGGAGGAAGAAGCGATGAAAGTGATCTACGCAGCAAACGACGGCACCCAGTTCGATGATCAGCAAACGTGCTTGGACTACGAGAATGCAGTTGACAGCTGTTCCATCGAGCTGGGCCACATCGACGAGAGGCGCAGTGCGTTCGCATCGGATGTGTTTGACGCAGGTGCTACTGTCGATTGGCTTGACGGCCGTGACGATGAGCAGTACGCGGAGCTTACGGAACCGTTTTTCATCACACTGTTGCTGCATCGCAATTACCTGCGTGATCTGTTCGACCGCTACGATGCGCATGTCGCTGAAAACCAATGAGCAGCTACACCAAATTCCGAGCCACCATTCCTGTGGCTGCGGCCGACGCCGCGTTCGTGCGTCCAATCATCGAATGGATGCTGGGCAATACTGAGCGGCCGGCCCAGCTCCCGGAGCACGAACTGTTTCAGCATGAACGCGTCGAATACGTGCTGCACAACGCGGCTGTGGAATGGTTCGAGTTCCCTGAACCTCCGGACGGCACGCAAGAGTATTACCGTGGCGCGAAGACGTTCATCGTTGATGATGAGGAAGGCGGCTTCGTACTCGAAGTGTGCGGCGGCATCAACCACGAAGACGGCGTTATCGGCCTGTTTCATGACTGGATCAGTGTATTCATCGACGAGCCGCACGGTCACGAGTACGGTTGGTTCCGATTTGAAGGGGAATGGGTGAATAGCCCTCTGTACGTAGGTCTTACGC
>NZ_JBXAXY010000019.1:0-788 GCF_056782015.1 Dellaglioa sp. CoH-57-MRSF-17
GATGAGTTCTGGCACTGGGATTGCCATAAGAAGCTCATAGTACCAGACACCAAATGGATTGATGATCTGCTGACCCGTTCTTTTGGGAAACAGGCGATGCCCAAAAAGAGACGTGTACGTGATGGCACAGGACCCACAGCACAGCGCTTGGCCCGGAAGTTGAGTGCGGCGCTGCTGGCCCAGCACGATCTGGATGTGGAGCCCGGCGCATGGAAATTCTGGGTGCAGCCGCCCTCCTACCGTGGACCACGTTGGGACCTAGCAAATTGGGGAGCGCACGCGCCACATCCGGTACACCCCAATCTGACGGTGCAGGTCTCGTGGCGTAACGTGTAGGATGCGTGCGTCTAACATACAGGAGCAGTAAATGTACATCGAGGAACGCGCACGGAAGCTGGTTGATTTGGGGATTTACGCAAAAGCGAACCAAGAGCTGAATTCATATCCGGTGGACGGTTCTCTTGTGCCACATGATCAGTACATTCTGCGCATGATGATTCGTGGCCCCAAGACCGAGGGCTATGTGGTCCCGAACGAGCTGAAGTGGATCGAGCCGATGGTGATCCGTGCCGATGCTGAACAGCGCAAACTCGGGGTCAACCATCCGTACGTGTATGTAACGGTTCGCTGCGGCCCCATGAAGAGTGTGAGCGACGATGTGTGGCACGTGGATGGCTTCTCGATGCGTGTACCACACGTGACGGAACAGAATTACATCTGGTCGGATCACACGCCAACCGAAATCCTGAAACAAAACTTTGCATTTCCGTCCGATTTCCATCCGATGG
>NZ_JBXAXY010000020.1:0-756 GCF_056782015.1 Dellaglioa sp. CoH-57-MRSF-17
GCGCTGAGCTGCGCACGCAGCGTGAAGCACAGCCCGGCATTCAGCGTCGTACGGTGACTGTTGCCGAAATCGCGGCCGAGGTCGATCTGCTACGTGTGGCTGATGACAAGGGCCCCATGACCACAAATCGTGCCTACGCTGAAGGCGTGAACGAGACAGTGGACGCGGTTCTCGCGATCCTGCGTGGGGAGGTTGTCTGAGGAACGCAGCACAAATTCGAGTGCGGCGCGCTCAGGCGTTTTCTCGTGGATACGCAGCACATGGCCGGGGTCTTCCTGTGGACGAAAATCCATATGCCCCGGGCACCGATCTGCGGCGTGAGTGGAACGCTGGGTGGCATTCGGCCGACATCGAGTATATGGATCAGGAGGAATACGAATGACGACGCAGCGTGAAGCGTACCATGAGGGCCGTGCCGCCTACGAACGGGGCGACGTGGATGAAAGCCCGTACCCGGACAATGACGCTAACGGCCTCTCGTGGTACGATGGTTGGTATGATGCATTTCTTGAGGATTCGGACGAATGAGGCAGAAACCCCAAAGGTTTGACAGAATAGCGAGAAGTTACGTAGAAAGCCCAAAGGCTGTCGAAGACTTTCTCGATGAGTACGAAGCGCTGTGCCGAAAGCACGAGCTTTGTATCAGCCATGAGGACGCGGGGCACGGTGCGTTCATCGTCGAGCGCTTGCGCAATATAACGGTGGAGCGGGTTGGGATCGGTGCGAAGTTGGGAATGCGGAAGGGCGCACAAAGAC
>NZ_JBXAXY010000021.1:0-721 GCF_056782015.1 Dellaglioa sp. CoH-57-MRSF-17
CCATCCAGCTTTCGCGCCGGTGCAGGATCGGGGGAGGCACACCATCCTGACCATCAGCCCAAGATACGACTTCTGCCACCAGAAGTGGAGTACCCAATATGTCATTTAGGTTGCCAACAATCGATTCGATGTACACCGACTCGCAGCAGTCTTGATCATGAAACATACGCAGAATTTCACCACCTTCTAGCGTGAACCAGATGTTGCGTTTCGCATCATCCGTGTCAATCGCGACAATGGTGTGGCCGACTAGCGACGACATAATTACGTCGCGCCCTCCATGGATTCGCCAGCTGTAGTCTTCTGCGTACTTCATGATCTGCTCCTTACTGTTTGTGGTGGTTCAGCACCACGTCAACAAAACGCTGACGGTATGCCTCTGGTATTTCTTGGGACACGCGCACCCAGTCGGCCAGAAGCTGCTTAACGGCAAGCGCCGTTTCACGCGGGTCTGATCCGTCAAAGATGGTGGCATCCGTGAAATCCAGACGGGTCTTCTTATTACCAATCTGGAATTGAAACTTGGTGCTGACGCCTACACGCGACACCCGCCCGTACAGGCCCAAGTTCACAAAGGGCTTATTATAACCCGCATGGCTTTGTCTTGTCGAGCAATAAAAGCTGGTGACTCGTACCTGCAACTTGTCAATGATTCGATTTGACATAGCTTAGCGTTTTCTCCACGAGATTGACCACTTCCTTAGGAAGCTTCAGCCCAACC
>NZ_JBXAXY010000022.1:0-711 GCF_056782015.1 Dellaglioa sp. CoH-57-MRSF-17
CAGGAAGGCTGGTCATAATAGACAAAGCCACCGTTGCCCGGTGCGTCAGGCAAATCCGGCACCGAGGTTTACCGTACGTTCGAATCGTACCGTTCCCACCCAACAGAATAGGAGGCGATCATGAGTAGAGTTCAGTGATAATCAACTGGAGGTCTCATGAAAGCAAAAGCATTTTCCCGTCGTGTAATCAGTTATGGTCCGGGCGGTTTCCATTGCCCGTGCTGCGGCCCGGCTCCGGGTGCGCGTCGAGACGAGCGGCAGCAGAATCGTCGTGTCCTCAATCGAGTGCTCGACAAAATCGAGCGTCAGGAACGAAGCGTAGAACACATCGATGTCGGCACCGTCAATGACTGGTGTTTTGACTGGGATTGGTACTACGATGCGTGGCCCGGTGAGCTGAGTCTACACGAAGAGTGGGAAGAGTACCGGAAGCAAAACAAGTAGTATGCGGATGTGGTGGAATAGCTAGACACGGGGGACTCAAAATCCCCTGCCGAAAGGCGTGTGGGTTGGAGTCCCACCATCCGCACCACGCGAGGGTGGCGAAATTGGTAGACGCAGCAGGTTTAGGTCCTGCCGGTCGAAAGATCGTGAGGGTTCGAATCCCTTTCCTCGCACCAGAACAAGTTACTTCCCGAAAGGGTGCGCCGCTATGTGCGAGTCTGCGAGAGCAGTGTTCATCGGCATAGCAAATAAGTACAAGTGGAAAGT
>NZ_JBXAXY010000023.1:0-435 GCF_056782015.1 Dellaglioa sp. CoH-57-MRSF-17
GCTGATGAACGGCCCGATCATGGGCACGCGCCTACAGTTGCTTCTGAACAACTTCGAACAACGCGATCTTGGCCGCGTCATCGAGGTTGCTATCGATAAGGCGACTGGTCAGAAGCTCTGCCTGTTGTGTGCGTAGCGCATAATCCGCGACGAGTGCCTTTAGAGCCGCCACGCTCACCTCAAGGGGGTGTCCCATTTAGTCCTCCATAACAACGACGAACTCGTTCAGCATTTGAATCTGCTCTTTAGTCAGCCTCTCCGGTATCCCGAGTGCGGCACGCACGTAGCCCTGACGATCAATCTGTTTCGAGATATAGGCTATGTGATCCTGCATCTCTCCGTCTATCTCGGGGCCAGTCGATCCAAGCACATCTGACGATGCATCGCCCATTTCTTCGACCAGTGCTTCGTACGACTGATCACCCTGATCCTTCG
>NZ_JBXAXY010000023.1:445-699 GCF_056782015.1 Dellaglioa sp. CoH-57-MRSF-17
AAGCACTCCTTGACGTGCGTCACATCGATCAATAGCCCGGCTCACGACGATCATATAAATCTGGATCACGTCGTCAAGCCGCACGTGGTGATTGAAGTCCTTGTACGTGGTCTTCGCGTGCATGATCGCGATCCGCACGTATTTTTCGAGGATCATGTTCTTGAACGAGCGTGCCTTCTCATACCACAACCGCGACTGCTGAATCGTCGAGTACAGAGTTCCACCATGCCGCACACCAAGACTCGTCTCGATCG
>NZ_JBXAXY010000024.1:0-338 GCF_056782015.1 Dellaglioa sp. CoH-57-MRSF-17
GATCGCACCACCGCCGTAGCCAGCCAACATCAATGCTTCGTGGAACGGACGGTGGCCCGAGATAAGGGTGCGGCGGCCGTCAAGCCAGTACAAGGTGTACAGGTCAGGATACTCTTCGGCAGGAGGCTCCGCGATCTGCATGATGGTGGTCGCAATCAGTCCATTGTAGTCAATGAAGGCTTCGGCCATCTCGTAGGTCTCGAAGACTTGCGCGCAACTCGGGATGAGCGAGTAGACGATACCGCTTTGGGTGCCTCCCAGAGTACCCTCGTCTATATAGTTGACGAAACCGGCGTCTTGGGCAAACAGCAGATAGGACATAATTCCTCCGTCGTTGT
>NZ_JBXAXY010000024.1:348-699 GCF_056782015.1 Dellaglioa sp. CoH-57-MRSF-17
CCCGCACGGGGCGGGGCTTCAAGGTTACGCGAGCGCAACCAACCGGCGATTAAGCAACAGCGGCTTTTCATGGGCCGCAAACGTCACACTAACGTGAGTGGGAGGGCACTGCGCGTCGTCTACCACGAGCCCGATACCATAGTCCGGGAAGACCTCGGCTGCTGCGCCAACCAACTTTACTCGATCACCTGCTTTCATACGTCATGCCTTTCTCAGAACAAAATAAAAAGACCGGACAAAGAACAGCAGGCAGAGAGCGTTGAAGGTTGCGAGGATCGGGGCTCCGTTCCATGCTAGATACACACAGTCAAGTGTGATTAGCACGGCCATTGCCCATACACGGACCTTCAT
>NZ_JBXAXY010000025.1:0-688 GCF_056782015.1 Dellaglioa sp. CoH-57-MRSF-17
CTCGTATACAGGCTGAGTTTTGACCAAGAGGACCCCACGTGGCAAAAATCACGCACATAGTGTATCCGGGTCCCGTTCGTTCCAAGACTGACGGAGATGAGCATTACATAACGGCCAATCAGTTGGTATGGTTGTATGGGCTACGTCCCGGAACTTATCTGATTTATCCGTTCGACCGAGGCGCGTACACCGAAGAGTTCTTGGACTCTTTGACACCAGCGCATCCACGCTACGATGGGAGGTACCCAAAATTCGCGTAACTCTGTATCACGAGTCGAACTGGGAATTCGATAAATTTGATCCTGCGATAGCAGAACGCAATCGACAGATCACCGAGCGCCACAAGAATGGGGATTGGGGTATTTGGTGCAGCATTCGACGCCCAGAGCGACCGTTATTCGGCCGCTACCTGTACGAAGTGGTTGTCGAGGTATTTGCCGACGAGACCGCGCTTGTGTATGCCGGTGAGCTTCACGACTTGTCGGATGACGTGGAGTCGGCAGCAGCCAACTGGAAAGCGGATGGGACTCGACTTATTATGGTTGAAGAGCGCGATGGTGAATGCAATCAAGCCATTGTCCTAGACCTAAGTTCGGTCATTAGTTTCAAGCGCAGTAAATAGTAGTTTTCATAAACCTGAAGAGTAGTGCATGCAAAACAACCAAGTGTTTCACGGCAAAGTTTCTGA
>NZ_JBXAXY010000026.1:0-664 GCF_056782015.1 Dellaglioa sp. CoH-57-MRSF-17
GCCAGCCTCAGCGGGTTAGTTGTGTTTGGGTCCGCGACGCGTGCGCGCACCCTCAGCCTGCCGGCCCCGGACGTGAAAAAGGGCCCCTAAGAGCCCCTTTTGTTCGGTTGTCCGCGCCTCAGACGGGGAACGCGTAATTGCCGTTGAATTCAGCGGTGTCCCGCACTTGCTCAGCCGTCATCGATGACGGCACCCACCGCGCACCCCGGAACGCAAACAGGTGCGTACGATACTGCGCGAGTGTGATCGGCGTTTCATAGACGCGGCCATCCGGGTACACGGCATAGAACGAGCCGATTACGTCGCTCGGTGCCTCAGCACGCGCAAACGACACGGATTGATAGCCCTTGCACCGGACGGGGGCGCTTGCGTTCGTGTTCGTCATTTTCTGTTCCTCAGCGTCAGCGGTTAATGGCTCAGTGAGCCGATGACCCCGATTATGAATAGGAATCGGGTGCCGGGCCAATTGGAAATAACTATGGGGCCGATAGCCGGAATCAATTGGACAAAGGGCCCCCACCCCGTCCCGGTTTTTAGGAATGGGGCCCCAAATTAGGAGTGCTAAGGTCTCCCCCGGAAACCCCGTCTCGCGACCCAGCCGGGTAGTGCAGGAAACAGGGGGTCTAATTCTCCGCGTAAGGTATTCCCCGGATTGCGTCTTTTG
>NZ_JBXAXY010000027.1:0-660 GCF_056782015.1 Dellaglioa sp. CoH-57-MRSF-17
GCGCCCATTTTCTGATCGTGAAGTGAAGCGCACGTATTACCAACAGTCTTTGGCTCTGAAGCATCGCATTCGCGAATTGTTGGACGGGCACCACTCGTACACGACATGGCTCGTGGCGCAGGGTGCGCTTCCTGAATACGAGGGCACGGTGGGAGACGCTCCCTACTCTGGCTACATCGATTCGTTGCCCGGTGTTCTTGAATCCCGCATCGCGTGGGCCGAGTGGATGCTCGAAAACTGGTGCGGAGAACAAGCATGAACAAGATTCGATATGCGGTGCTGGAGCTGGCACATTCGTTGGTGCAGGCAACACCATTGAAAACTGTATCACCGAATTATTTCGTGTGCTGCGCGGTGCAGGCAGCGGGGGAAGCGCTGGACCAAGGAAAGCCCGGTATCTACAGTGTAGAAGCTCAAAAGGTGCGCGCCGCTATCCGTGCGTCCCTCGGGGCCCATAATGTACTAGAGTCGTGGCTCCGAGCACGTCGCGATTCCGGGTTCGATGCGGAGGCCGATGACGCTGAGCCGCGACTTCGGGCCACGCGTCTTGCGTGGATCAAGTGGATGATGGACAACTGGTGTTGGGAGCAAGCATGAACGTAGACGCAATTCCGGAAAAGACGGTGCGTGGCGCACTGCTGCGGCAATACGCACGTTGGG
>NZ_JBXAXY010000028.1:0-629 GCF_056782015.1 Dellaglioa sp. CoH-57-MRSF-17
GATTCGCAAAATGACGGCACCAGAAACCTAGAAGGTTGGCCAGCTCACCTTGCTTGTCCAGAAGCTTGAAAAAGTCGAGGGTGGAGACGACACGAATCTGTTCGTCACCAACCTTCATCTTATGGACCCACCCGCGCTTGTACTGTGGGTGTTGCACTTGTGGAAACACAGAGTGCATGGCCTCATCGCCTGAGAACAGGATGTGGGTCGGCTTGAACTTCTTGATCGCCTTCTTCAGGCGTTCACCATAAGCAGCTTCGGCCTCACGACGCTGCGCTGGCCCCATCTTGAGGTGTCGGTTTTCCGCGAAGTTGATCACCATGTAACTGGCTTGCGGAATCTGCTTATCGCCAGCATAGGCACGGGCGATCTTGTTGCCATACTTCAAGGCATTTACGAACGGGAGACGCGTCTCCCGTACACCAAGAAGCTCGCCTTCTTTCAGATCGCGCGAATCGAGATGCTGGAACACAACCATCACGCGACGGCTGCTGTTGCTCCAGTCTCGACACTGCCTGATGACCAGATTGTACGGGTCATGGCGTTCAATGAATTCGTTCGGTGGATTGAACGTGAATTCGCGTTCCAGCATTAAGAACCTCTTGGGGTAGTTGTGGACACTTCTTTAT
>NZ_JBXAXY010000029.1:0-628 GCF_056782015.1 Dellaglioa sp. CoH-57-MRSF-17
GTGAACCCGAGGTCAAGTACGACCCGGGTCTCGCGCAGCGTGTCCGGCGTGTGGTGCGCGCCGCAGTCGGGAACGGCCCGCTCGAACTCGACACGAATCTTACCGTCGAATACAACTTCGATGAAATCGACATGGAAGAGTTGCGTAGCGATATTGAGGCCGAATTCGAAATCGATGCGGGGAGCCCGGTAACGGACCCGTGGACCACGATGCGTGATATCGTGGAAGCTGTGGTGCGCGGTATCGCGGCGCAAGAAGCGGACGAAGAAGCCGACGAGCAGCTTCTGGCCGCGATTCAGAAAGTAGCGGCCGAAGCTACCGGAATCCAGATCAAGTGCGCCATGAAACGCAGTCTCCCGCTCGCAGGCCTCGGAATCACGAACCCGAATCTGCGCTTCTGTCTGGCACAAGACCTGAGCGAGCACTTCAACATCGCGCTTGAATCGACTGGCTGGGAAACTGTGGGTGACGTAGAGGACGCGATTTCTGGTGAGCTGTGGGCCAAGCATATGTATGCAAAACAGGTTCCGCCGCTTACCATGGACGCAGTAGCTCAGGATATCGTGCGGCTCGCGATGGAGCGCGAAATCGTGAAAGGACCTGTGGTAATCTCGAACGGCGCGTACGC
>NZ_JBXAXY010000030.1:0-622 GCF_056782015.1 Dellaglioa sp. CoH-57-MRSF-17
CCAAGGTAGGGCGTCAGCATCACACCAGTTTGACCGCCGGGACCCGCGCCCGGAAACGTCTCCAGAATGTACGGCTTGTCGAGCCCGAGATGCGTTTCGTTTTCGCCTTTGTAGCGGGCGATAACCGTCTGCCCATTACGCAGGTGGGCGGCAATAACAGGTTGCTGCGTGGTTTCAGCTTGCACCGAAATTTCTCCTATACAGATTTTCAAGAGCGAGATTCAGGATGGATTCTCGCGATCTACATTTTGGGTACACCTTTTTCAGCTTCTCGATCATGGATTTTTGCTGGCCTGTTAGACGCAGCATGACGAGTGCAGGCTTATTCGGATCACCCTTGGTGGCAGACCACGCATTATATACGTTTGTCGCGAGTTCGAGAAGCTTTGTTGCGTGGCCCGCAGGCTCACCAGCCAGCAGATCGTAATGAGGTTTTCCAGATTGCAGGCGCAGTGCTATGGCGTGAAGCCGGTTGTGGTGGTCAGCGCACAACGTGACGGTGGGTCCGTCTTCACCACCATAGTTGCGCGGTATCACGTGGTGCACTTCACGAGACGCGGGGCCCGGGGGTGTGGAGTCTGTGAACCGCTGCTCGCACACCCAACAGTGCGGCAGGATAATG
>NZ_JBXAXY010000031.1:0-622 GCF_056782015.1 Dellaglioa sp. CoH-57-MRSF-17
TTTTATTTAGCTCTGCGGTTGTGCGTAGTACACCGAAACATCTGCATTAGGTGAATTGGCAGCTACGGGAGCCGAGTTTGTTATCACAACGGCCGTGTACTTATCGTCCAGCACCAACATCGTATTCACATTAAACGTGATGTTAACGGCAGTTGGTGTGGTGACCTCTACAGTTAGCGGCGCTGTTGTGGCAATGGCCAGTCCCTGCACCGGACCTAGCGTCATGCTAGTAGTCGGAGTCAAGCGTTGACCTATCGCGCCTACGCCAGACGCTGGGTAAATCGAGCTGAGTGTTCCTACCTGCTTCAACACCAGATTTTGCCCTTCTACTACGTTTAGACGAAAGCGCAAGCTGGCTGGTGGGGCCGGCGGCACTGACACAATACAATCTTGGCATGTGCCCACTACTGTACTCATTTAATACTCCTTATTGATGTGCACACTAAAATTGAGACAGTGTGTCTTTACGTCGTCGGCAATTCTGCGTTCACAGTTAATCCAAAACTGTACGTACCAAATGCTCCTAGCAATACGTTACCGGCCGGAAGATTCAACCGCGCCCCGTTATTGGTCTGGGAAGCTATTGTTGGATTGCCCGCAGCCACACATGAAGATGAGACGG
>NZ_JBXAXY010000032.1:0-246 GCF_056782015.1 Dellaglioa sp. CoH-57-MRSF-17
AGGCAGATGAATCGCCTGACGAAGTTGCTCAGGAGCCCGTGGCTGAACAAGAGGCCTCGGCCCCAGAAGCGCAAGAATCAGCACCTGAGGCGGAAGCTCAAGAGCCGGCACATGATGCAGGGACCGACGAGGCTGTGGAACATCAGGAAGCTGCACAAGAACAGGCCGACGGCGCTGCTGACGAGCACACTGCTGAGTAATCCTAAGGGAGGTGGACCATGGCAGCAAAAATCACGGGTAACCACG
>NZ_JBXAXY010000032.1:261-621 GCF_056782015.1 Dellaglioa sp. CoH-57-MRSF-17
AGTGCGCAGGTAATAACACGCGTCCTCTGGGGTTTGCATTTCAGCTAGTTGGGTCTGGTAGCGCCACTGTCCAGTTCACGCTGCAAAATGCAGGTCTGGCTTGTGATCCAGACCCAGCCGTGCAGGCCGCTGTGAAATGGGTAGACGGGCCAACACCTATTACCCTCACCGGAAACGGGCCGATAGTTCAATCGGATATGCCGTTCTCCGCACTAAAGGTAACTTTCGCTTCGAAGGGCACCGAGTTTTACGTCGTATCCAAATAATAAGGAGTGCGTATGAAACCAATCATGCCGCGCTCGTTCAGCAACGCGACTGCACCACGTCAGCGTGCAGTTGCGGACGTGCCTCCGGCAATTG
>NZ_JBXAXY010000033.1:0-610 GCF_056782015.1 Dellaglioa sp. CoH-57-MRSF-17
CGGGTAGCGCCCACCACGATAGGGCTACCACATGACGCGTATACAGAGGGGCGCTGCTTACGTGCCTTGCGCGGGAGTACCGGACGCGTCGTGAATTTACGGCTCATGAACTTCTCCTTGCTTGATGTGATTGTACGCATGGTACAGGACGTGGCCATCTACGTCAAGCTCGTTACGTCACGCGGTACCATCATCTCGGAACCGCGAATCAATTGCAGAACATCGGAGGCGGTGAGTTCCAACTCCTGAGCCGTTATCCCGTCTTCGATCAGGAGCGTGTGGTTCTTCAGGCCGTTGACCAGACGTAGCGTTACCAGCTTTTTCTTGGACGCGGGCGCGGCGTCGGCCACCACTTCGAGACCGGTGCCGTTGCATTCCCTGACCGCCTTCAGGCCGTCGATCTTAACGTGGACCTTGCGTGCCTCATCGATCTTGACCACGGTTCCGAATTTCGCACGACCCTTGAGCACCACGAGTTTTACACGGGCCCGGTTCTCGATAGGTTTGCCATTTGCGTCAACGACAGGACGCGGACGCTTTTTCTTTGCGCGTGATTTCGTGTTCACCACGTCGGGCAGCAGGGGACTGCGCGAACCGGTTTTGATCTTGC
>NZ_JBXAXY010000034.1:0-574 GCF_056782015.1 Dellaglioa sp. CoH-57-MRSF-17
ATTCTTGTCCGACATCAAAGAAGACCCTAACTACAAGAAGTTTCGGCTCGTGGTCAAGGGCGTGCGCGAGAAGCTGAAGATCGAGCGTGATCAGGCCGAAGCCATGGGCCTGATGGCCAACCGCACATCGCGGTCGCTGCACGGGCGTAAGCAGTTCAGCCCGAAGTCGCTTCTCGAAGCCACGTCCAACGACCTGAGCGCGCGTGCCCGGCTAGTTGAGATTCGAGTTCGAGCCACAGTCAACCTCGACCTTCTGCAAGAAGCGTGCGACGCGCTACGCAACCACATCTACACCGAGTATGCACAGGAGCTGAAGCAATTCGGTAGCAGTGCCGAACAGCGGAAAGCACTGGTCGAGCGTGTGCAGGGTACGGCCCGAACGCTGATGACCGAGGGAAAGGCACTCGTAGACGTGCTGGACCAGATCGTGAAGGACATAGATTCGGCATCTCACCATCTGCGCCACATGATCGATGTGTTGAAGTTGCTCGATGGATCGAAAGGTAAGGTGGTCTAAATAATGGAAGGATTCTTGGCACTGCTGCATCTGATATTAGCTGGGATTGGCTGGTAT
>NZ_JBXAXY010000035.1:0-566 GCF_056782015.1 Dellaglioa sp. CoH-57-MRSF-17
GGCTGTAACGAATTTCGTTCTCGACTACGAGAAGGATCGTCAGACGCGCAATCAGACACGGGTGCGCGAGGCATCCGAGTGGTTGCAAATGTTTGACGAATACATCGAACACCGAACTGATTTTTCTGGCATTCGTACGTGCATGTGCTGCGGATGCTCCGCTGAACTGGAGAGACTGGCATGAGCGCGGGGAACGCCGTGTTTGTGCATGACGAGGCCCACCGTGAGCTGGGTGTTGCGATGGCTGATTTTATGCGAGCCCAGATGAATCGATCCGGATTCGTTCGCCATTTTTTCGCGTGGTGCGATTTCGACAAGACCAATCACACGTGCCCGGAGTACTCGCGAGCAGAATGGGAAGTGGCGCGTCGCATCATCAATCGCGCTAAGAAGCGTCGAGCCCTGACCGCGAAGCCTTACAAGGAAAACCTGCGCATGATCTTGCGTGAAATTCGGAGAACGAATTACCAATGAAAGTGACACGAATCTCAGTAAACCTGAGCAAGACGGTTCAGGCCGTTACCTACGAGCCTGTTTCGGTCAGCTTTAGCATGGATGCCGAACTT
>NZ_JBXAXY010000036.1:0-280 GCF_056782015.1 Dellaglioa sp. CoH-57-MRSF-17
CCTGACAGAACGTGATCGTGCGGCGCTTGCCCAACACACGGAAAATCAGAAGAAACAAGGTTGACGGCACGCGCAATTAAGCGCATACTGCACAGCATTCAACAGCGGAGGGCAATATGAGCAACGTCAACATTCAATACTACAATGAGGCCGACCATATCAATCTTGCGTCTGCCACGGGTGATCTGGCGGTCCCGCGTGTCGGTGAGGTCATCCGCTTCGAGGCCGCCACCTCGGTTGATTACGAGGTGGCGGAGGTTGTGTACCACATCGCGCAGGG
>NZ_JBXAXY010000036.1:290-546 GCF_056782015.1 Dellaglioa sp. CoH-57-MRSF-17
GTAATCGAGAGCGTGAGTGCTTGGTACATCTTCCCACAGCTGATCACGCGTCCCGTGATCGTGAACCTGTGGGGTATGACCGGCGTCGGCAAGACCCAGCTGGTGCGCCGCCTTTCCGCGCTGCTGGGGTTTGGTGACAAGTTTGTAGAAGTCGTGATGGACGGTTCGTCCAAGCACGGCTACTTCGGGTCGTCATCGCTGTCCTCGATCCTGAACAACTCGAAAATTGAGGAAGGCCAACCCGGCATTCTCCTGC
>NZ_JBXAXY010000037.1:0-290 GCF_056782015.1 Dellaglioa sp. CoH-57-MRSF-17
TAATGAGGTGTTTTACACCAGACCCCTCAAAACACGATTTTTTAGCATTTCTAAGTGTTTTTTCGTGATCAGCACGCGCCTGATCAGGATTCCTCACCAATTCCGTAGAATCCGGGCCCCATTCAAGTTCTTCATCGGCGTCTGCGTCGGCATCGAGCCCATCATCGGCGTCTGCATCTACTATTTCGAAGTCCCCGTCCGCGTCTTCTTCGTCGGACCCGCGCACGCGCACATGGTTGTATCCGCGCTCCGCGATCTCCGCGTTGTAGTTGAGGGCCCACATGTGGGAC
>NZ_JBXAXY010000037.1:300-540 GCF_056782015.1 Dellaglioa sp. CoH-57-MRSF-17
AGGGGAATTGAGTGCAGGACGGGCTTGATACCTAGTCCGTGGAGGACTCGAAGATGCGGGACTTGCTGGATAAGTGAGGACAAGGAAATCGGGGTTGGGGGCGTGTGGACGACTGCGATCAGCGGTCTGTACGTTAGCGTGAGTGAGGCCAGTGGATAGGAGCCGGGGGCTTGCGGATCGAGAACGAGTACGAGATTTGTTGACATGGTGTGAATTGTTGTGTAGGATGCGCCAGTGGAC
>NZ_JBXAXY010000038.1:0-532 GCF_056782015.1 Dellaglioa sp. CoH-57-MRSF-17
GACCTAACCTTCAGCAGATTCCGAGCCGGGGAAAGCTCGCAAAGATCATCAAGAAGATGTTCGTATCCACACCCGGATACCTGATGATTCGATACGACTACTCTGCTCACGAAGTGCGAATCTGGTCAGTTGCGGCAGGCGACAAGGCACTGGCCGAGGCGTTCCGCGCAGGTCAGAAATTGCGGCAAGCCTACATCTCGGCAAAGACCGATGAGGAACGCGCTGAGATCAAGGCGCAGCTAAAGACGAAAGGCGACATTCACATTCAAAACGTGTTTCGCTTTTTCAAGCAGTGGGTGGACAAGGATCACCCGCTCCGTCACGCGATTAAGGCGATTGTGTTCGGCACGCTGTACGGTAAGAGCGCAAAGACACTCGGCATCGATACGAAGCAGAGTGACCTTGGCTCCCTAAAAGGACAGATCAGCGCGCTGTACGAAGAGTCGTTGAAGCCCGAGACGGACAAGAAGCGTATGGTCGAAATCAATCGCATGCTGGAAGAGTTGGATCACAAGCTTACGGCATTGATTGA
>NZ_JBXAXY010000039.1:0-527 GCF_056782015.1 Dellaglioa sp. CoH-57-MRSF-17
GTATGGCGCGTGCCCACAAAACCCGAATCCGGGTCGAAGTACTTGCCAACAAAAAGGAGAATACATGACCGGTAACGACACGCACGTAATAGGTGTTGCGTGCATCATACAAGACCCACAGAACGGAAGGGTGCTGCTTCAGCATCGCGCCAAGGACCCGGGATCGGGTCTGTACGTGCTTCCGGGCGGCAAGCTCGAAGCTGAACGTGCCGATGTCGGAATGGCTCGTGAGCTGCGCGAAGAGCTTTGTCTCGACCTAGACCCTGCGGGGCTGCGGCCCGTGTGGCATGCGAATGATACGCTGGGTAACGGTGATCCTCTTCTCATGCTCTATTTCCGAGCATACGCGTTTGCAGGCGAAGTACGGAACGCTGAGCCTGAGAAGTGTCATGGTCTGGTGTGGTCACACATCTACACGTTTGCTGAGGCGGACCCTCTGCATTTTATGAATCTGCCGATGTGGGAAAATGATAGACAGGCGCTTCGCGCCACGCTACAATTCCTCCGTTGATCAAATAAGGAGGATG
>NZ_JBXAXY010000040.1:0-500 GCF_056782015.1 Dellaglioa sp. CoH-57-MRSF-17
ATCTTCGTCTTCGTCGTCGAGTCCGTCATCATCTTCATCCTCGTCCTCGTCGTCTTCGACTGGCTTCTTCTTGCCCTTGGACTTCTTGGGAGGCTCGTCGTCATCTTCGTCTTCATCGTCGATGCCGCCGTCTTCATCCTCATCTTCGTCGTCCTCATCTTCCTCGACGACCTTCTTTTTGCCCTTGGCCGGAGTCTTCTTGCCCTTCTTCGGGGGTTCGTCGTCTTCGCCTTCGTCGATGTCGTCCGCGTCAACGGCCTTACCCTTCTTAAGCTTCACTCCATTACGCTTTGCCCACGACTCGAACTCACGCTTCGTTTCCTCATCCGACAGCGGCTCCGCTGCGAGGCACGAAGTATCCCAGCGCAGGAATGAGAGTTCTTCCTCGTCGAGCGCGCTGCGCGTGTCTGCCGGGATCACTTGATACTGATCTGCGGGTGCCTTCGAACCATCGAAGAAGATTCGAATGTCTCGGCCAAACTTCGGGTCCGTCACACTGC
>NZ_JBXAXY010000041.1:0-499 GCF_056782015.1 Dellaglioa sp. CoH-57-MRSF-17
GTCGTGAGTCGAGTGTTGTAGGCTCCGGAGCTGATGCGGAGCAGCGCCTGCTTCAACTCAATTTCGAGCACATCGTGCCCGCGTATCGCGGCGCTCAGCGCCTCGGTCGGCACCGCGATCAGCATTTCTCCGTCAACAGAGCACGGCAGCGTAACCGAGCATCGGCTCAGCTCTGCTTGGCTGTGCATCTTCAACGTTTTTCCGTTACTTTCCAATGTAACGGCCCCGCTCACCGGGGGCGCAAGGCGTTGGATCACGCGAAGCGCTTCGCTGAGCAGGGCCTGTTCGATTGTTGCTTTCATGTATAGGCGAGTGTTGTGGTTGGCTTCCTTCTTCTTTCCTTCGAAGCCGTCATGTGCGACAGGCCCTTGATTCGGTATACTTCCGTGACTTGCACGTAACTGCCGTCAAGGCAGCTCCCGTCCAAATCCACTTCGACATCAACCCGGTCCCCAAGATGGTAAACCAAATCGATCCACGTGGTGTCGTCAGTAGTCAC
>NZ_JBXAXY010000042.1:0-498 GCF_056782015.1 Dellaglioa sp. CoH-57-MRSF-17
GCTCATTGTGGTCGTGATCGCGACACCGCCAACGCGCAGCGTGATCGAGACGCCACCGATACGGGTGACAGCCGCAACCTTCGAGGGGTCGTCAGTAAGCTCGAATTTCACCGACGCACCTTCGTATCGATCGCATTCCAGCGTTGTGCTCTCGTCTTCGTCATCTTCTTCTTCATAAGGGCCCTCGTCCTCCAAGAAATCGAGATCGCAGGACCGAACAGTGTATGTGTTATACCCAATGGCGTGGAGCGGTTTTACCTCAACGAGATCACCCTCAATGAGGCGAACCACCGCCACAACCTCGTCGAGAGAATCCGACCAGTATTCGTCACCTACCTCAATGGGTTCACCGTGGACGGTATGCAGACGGCTTTTCTTTCCCTTCGCCCGTTTCTTAGCCGGACGTTCCCGCAGCTCACAGTCCAGATCGTCGGCCTAAGCCGAAATAATGCTGCCAACGTCACCGTGCTCCAACCCTTCGAGAATCATGTGGCTCGG
>NZ_JBXAXY010000043.1:0-493 GCF_056782015.1 Dellaglioa sp. CoH-57-MRSF-17
CGTGCTGCCTTTTCTGGGTTAGCGGCGTACGCTGTAGCAATGATCTGAGACTGCCGCGTGTAAAACGGGTTCATCTCCCACGTTGCTAGGTTGACGCCAAGCATCGTTTTCTCACCGTCCGGGGTCCGCGATTCCCGCAGCAGCCGCATCATCTTGTCGCGCTGCGAGTACGGCGACGACACGTTGAACAGAAGTGGGGGCGGTGCGCTATGGATACCTTCCTTCGGTAGATTTTCGTAAGCTACCGAAACCGTACCCAGACTGTTGTACAGCGACTTGTGTGCCTCGTCAGAGTTTGCGCGTTCACTTGTTTCGTCTTCCTCACTATCACCAGTGGGTAGCGGAAAGAGACCAAGTTCGTCGAGTGCTGCCAGAATTCGCGTGTCGCCACGAAGTGTGCTCGATTTTGGACCAGAAGGATAGAATCGAATGTTCTTATACCCGAGCGTGAAGTACAGCGAACTCAGTTTGTAAAGTTCGGTCCCCATAGCAT
>NZ_JBXAXY010000044.1:0-492 GCF_056782015.1 Dellaglioa sp. CoH-57-MRSF-17
AGAAGTGGACGGGCCAAACACACCCGACCCCTCGCTAGCTAACATCGGATTCACCATTGTGGGTACGCTGAATTGAGGCCAATTTTATAGTGTAGGGTAACTATAAGGAAGAGATATGGACGCAGCACATCGGTTGCTGGCCGAGCATCAGGTCACCGATCCACCTAAACAGGATCAGGATCGTACGTGGCGAAAGCGCATGGAAGACAGCTATCGCGGCAAAGGCCGACGTGCAGGCTCCGAAATTCCGAAAGGAACGTTCACACAGAGCCCATCTGAGATAGCCCGCCAGCTCAAACAGCACTCTACAGATTTCGGTGAAGCAAGCTCAAAGCTGAACGGCTTCATCAATCGAAAGGGGCGCGATCTTCAGGGGGCGGACAAGTCGCGGTTGTACGATGCGAAGCGTGCCCTAGACAATGCGTACGGCTACCGCGACCAGAAGGATAAGCAACAAAAACAAAACGAGAAGCGAAAAGAAACTGCCGACGC
>NZ_JBXAXY010000045.1:0-490 GCF_056782015.1 Dellaglioa sp. CoH-57-MRSF-17
GACCTGATCACCTTCCAATTGAAGTATCCGCGCTACATTCATGCCGAGTTCATGACACACCGTGTATTCTCGCGCAATGCATCAAGTTCGCGAGCCATACCCGCTAAGAAGCTTATCTCCCAGATTCGCGAAGAGCCCGTGTTCTTTGCTCACGTCGGTCTGAACGAACCGGGCATGCAGGCTAGCGATCAAGTTACTGCCGATGTTCTCGATAAGTTCCGAAAGGAATGGCAGGAGCTGGCAAACCTGACTGCTGATTACGTTGAGCGCTGGACCAATGAGTACAACATCCACAAGCAGGTTGCCAATCGCGTGCTTGAGGCGTTTACCAACATCAATGTGGTGGTCACGTCGAGTCAATGGGACAACTTCTTTGAGCTGCGTAATCACCCGGATGCCCAGCCCGAAATCAAAGATTTGGCTGAGACTATGCTTCGGGCCATGTCCGCAAGCAATCCGCGTATTGTCGATCCAAAGGACCTGAATGATG
>NZ_JBXAXY010000046.1:0-489 GCF_056782015.1 Dellaglioa sp. CoH-57-MRSF-17
GTTCTGCTTATTTACTATCGCGAGGCTTACGCACGCGCTTCGGCTTGTCCGTGACCTGTTCGACAGGAACGTCAATCACCTCTGGAGCAGAGCCTTCCTTGCCATCTGCTGCTTCGGGCTGAGCACCACCCACGATGTCTACGTTCAGCGTGGGCTGTACCGACACCACGTACAGGTTTCCATTCAGGTTATGATCGTGTTCCGATACAGAGGGCAAGATTCGGACAACATCACCGATGTCAAGCTGTTCCCAATGCACAGGGACCCAACCTTCAGGAGTACTGACTCCAAAGCGACGAATCTGATTCAGAGGTTTCATGTATGTATCTCATATTGAGTGTTGTGCCACCATCACCTCCGTAGGGGTCGAAGTAATGATTTTTAGGACACGAAAGAATTGGGTGTCCTCCACATGATTCGCAATAGGTGTCATACGCTGCCCACCTATCGGCCGCGTGCCACTTTCTGCACTCAGGGCACTCTATCTCC
>NZ_JBXAXY010000047.1:0-486 GCF_056782015.1 Dellaglioa sp. CoH-57-MRSF-17
GGAAATAGCTCAGCTTGGTAGAGCACCTGGTTTGGGACCAGGGGGTCGCAGGTTCGAATCCTGTTTTCCCGATTAATAGATTGCCAAAATTTATTATGTGTTTTTATTTTATGGCGGCGTAGCTCAGCTGGCTAGAGCGTCCGGTTCATACCCGGGAGGTCAGGGGTTCGATCCCCTTCACCGCTATTTTCTACGTAAGAAGCTTGGACCTTTAGCTCAGTTGGTTAGAGCAGACGGCTCATAACCGCCCGGTCGTAGGTTCGAGTCCTACAAGGTCCATTACTTGTAGCTGATTCAAGTAGATTTTTAATTTTTTATGGAGGATTACCCAAGTCTGGCTGAAGGGAACGGTCTTGAAAACCGTCAGGTGGGTCAAACCACGCAAGAGTTCGAATCTCTTATCCTCCTTTTTAATATTATCGCGGGATGGAGCAGTCTGGTAGCTCGTCGGGCTCATAACCCGAAGGTCGTAGGTTCAAATCCTGC
>NZ_JBXAXY010000048.1:0-480 GCF_056782015.1 Dellaglioa sp. CoH-57-MRSF-17
CCTGCTTCGCACGACGCGGGAATAGCAGACGCCAGAATGACGGGTATTGATTGGCACGAGCGCTTTCCATGAGGTGTTGTTCCTCGGCCGCTTCTTGCTCAGCGTCCTCACGTTCGAGCTTTTCTTCGATCTCGCTCAGGCGCGCGAGGTCCGATTTCTTTTCCTCAAAGGGCCATGCACGACCGATCCGAGCCAGCCGCTCACGTTCCCGTTGTTGGATACCGCCAGCGTAATGATCATTCCAGCGGCCATCCAGATCACGCAGGACCTGAATGCGGGTCCGAAGCTGCACGTCGTCCAGTTCGTCGTATGCGGCACGCAGCACTGCGGTACCAGCCTCATGCATACCAGCTCTATCCAGAGCATGCGCCCTGTTGATCGCAGTCGGAATAGGGCCCTGTTCTTGTGCATAAAGCACTTTCGACGCATATTCTTCGAACGGAACGGCGTCCCGCGCATTGATCAACAGCGGATTACCGT
>NZ_JBXAXY010000049.1:0-468 GCF_056782015.1 Dellaglioa sp. CoH-57-MRSF-17
GGGGTAATTCGAAGTTGGCTGATTTGCTTACACTGATGGAAAGCGACGATGCACTGCGCCTGCGCAACGCGGTTCAGGCGGCACGCACTGTTGGTGTAGAGGCGGCGGCGCAAGAATTCAATCTTGAGCAGTTTGAGTTGAACTACGTGCTGAAATCGTATAGTCTGAACTCCTAATTTAATATGGATGGGATTTGTCTGATCCCAGTTTTAGGAGAGCCCAGTGGCACAGTACATTAGACTATATCTGGTACCCATAAACGGGGTACAACAAGTGATCGACGTTGACTCATCGGTCCTGATCCGCAGCAATAATCAATTTGTGTCGCCTCAAGTAGCAGCTTCAGTAGACCTGATAATGGCACCGGTTCAAACCATGTTCACGCCGTTTGCGGATGCGGCTACGGCCTTGATGCTGACGCTGGCCGGATATCAGAATGTGCGTGTGTGCTGGCGGGAACCCGTCAAT
>NZ_JBXAXY010000050.1:0-452 GCF_056782015.1 Dellaglioa sp. CoH-57-MRSF-17
GATTTCGGAAGATCGTGGCTGATTTGGTTGAGGAACTGGACGAGCGGTACGGGCCGGGGCTGACCATCGAGCTGCTGGACGCTCAGGACATGGACAATGCAGCCGACGAATTTACAGACGACATTCTGATGCTCATCACATCGAAACATAACAAGTTCCAACTGCAATGAAAAAGAAAGGACGAATATTCGTCATCGACGGAAATCACGCACTCCATCGTGTCTGGTTCACGTTGCGCACAGGCCGGCCGATCGAAGAGGCACTTCCATATGCATTCACCAGCTTGATATGCAAAGACGCCGTGGCCGTCAAGGCCACCCATATGCTGGTTGCATTTGACGGCAAGCAGGTGTTTAGGTACGGTGTGTATGACGGATACAAAGCTGACCGAAAGAACAAGAAGCAAAGTGGGCCGGCCGTCGATAGCCAGTACACCAAACCTACGGGCGACG
>NZ_JBXAXY010000051.1:0-449 GCF_056782015.1 Dellaglioa sp. CoH-57-MRSF-17
GTAAGTAGCAGAGTTTCCGCTATAGCATTTGCATTAGCAGCTGAATTCTGCTGAGTCAGAATAGACTCAGCCACGGCATTTGCGTTTACCTGCGCCATGACTGAGCCTCCCGTTAATTAATATGGTTTATTACTGGTTTGGACGCGAGCACAGCGGAATTTGTCCAAGCCACATTACCATTAGGGTCTTTCTCAACAATCTTCGCTGTATAAGATGGTGTTGCTCCTGCTACAGCGAATGAAGCTCCGTCTGATTCAGATGATCCACTGATAACTCCTATAGAGACCGATGGAGTAGACGTTGATGCCTTTGTAAAATATCCTTCTACTTGTACAGCTTTTACCGAATATCCCGCAGGAATCGTATCGGTAGAAGAATAAATATCCTTATCTCCCGGAGTATTCGAGGTCACATAATTTGCAGACTGCGAAGACATAGCTGGTTGACTT
>NZ_JBXAXY010000052.1:0-444 GCF_056782015.1 Dellaglioa sp. CoH-57-MRSF-17
GTATTACTAATCGTGGTTTTAGCCACGTTCGTAATGTGGAGCACGGAATCAAAGCGTGGGAACTTTAGATAAATGGCGCGGAAAGCGGCAGTTACCATCTCCCCCCTCAAATCGTCGCGCTTCAAATCAAAGGCGGGGCGCATCAGAAACTTCATCTTCTTGTTCATGAATTTCCCGATATAGCCAGACCTTTCGATCTCGCACATCGCATTGTACACCAGATCGCCCCACTCCTTGAGACCATACGATGGGTATTCGAGAGACAGATGACCCAAGTTCAGACGACGCAAGAAACGTGCATCATCCATCGTGATCTTGAAGTCTGCGGCACGAGGCTTTTCACCACCATGACGGTGCTTGAAATAAGCCCATGCGTAGAGCTTGCAGTTTTGAAGAACGTAGCCGGTTGCGCCGCCCACTCCCTCAACGCCTTCGGCCCGGATC
>NZ_JBXAXY010000053.1:0-439 GCF_056782015.1 Dellaglioa sp. CoH-57-MRSF-17
GTTGATCACGATCCTGCCCGACCCAACAATCTAAGGACAACGTAACATGTCAACGCCAATTGTTCCAAACAGCGCGTCGTTTTTGATCACAGACGTGGGTTTGGCTGCGGCCTCAGTGGCAACGCCCACTGGCCCCTCTATCCAGATCGTAGCATTCAAAGTGGTTGACGGTTACGGTTACACCCCGCAACGCACAGACACCGGGCTGAACGGCAACACACTGTACACAGGTGTTCCAACTACCTACAACTTTGTTGCGCCCGATACGCTCGACATTTTGTGTGAACTGCCGCCTGATGCAGGCTACTTCGAGTTCGGTGAGGTAGGCCTGTATCTGCCGGGCGACGTACTGTTTGCCAAGGCCGTATTCCAAAAGCAACAGCTTAAGTACCCGAATATGACGGCTGCGACCGTCAAAACTTATTCGTTGCACTGCCTT
>NZ_JBXAXY010000054.1:0-432 GCF_056782015.1 Dellaglioa sp. CoH-57-MRSF-17
TAACGGCTGAGGGGTTGACGAATAGCCCACTTTCTCGTATCATTTCCACATCAATTCAACAGGAGAAGTAGATGAGCAACGCCGTTTATCAATACCGCATGCGCACGGCTGGTGGTTCGTGGACCGATTGGCGCAATTGCGACCGTCGCATGCACTGGGATATCCGCACGGCTCCGACTGTGGGTCAGTACGAGTTCGAGACGCAGGCGCTGCTCATCGTTGCCAATGACGCAGATGTTGAGGGCCCGGAGGCGGCCGCGTACGAACGCGGGTATCAGGTCGGCGTCGAAAAGGCGTTGGACGAGTTCCGGACGCTCGTCGATGATGAGACGTACGAAATTGGGGGCCATGCTGCGACGTTTGTGACGAAGCTTGCGGATCGCGTGCAGGACGCGCTGCTCAATAGCGCAAAGGGCTCCGGCACGGATACGG
>NZ_JBXAXY010000055.1:0-432 GCF_056782015.1 Dellaglioa sp. CoH-57-MRSF-17
GCCACATCGAGCCACATCTCGTAGTTTGCGTCAACCGAAGACAGGTACGCGTCTATACGCATAGCATACGAGTTGTCCTTAGTGACCGGCACATCCGCCACAGCTAGTGCAAACAGCATGTTAGTGCTGGTGTACAGCCCAACTTCTCCGAACTGCTGAAGGAATGTCAAATCCTTAGGAAGAAGAATGGAGTACCGAAGCACGTTACCGTTTACCACGTCGCCGGGACTAAGGAGTCCTGTTGATACCAGAGTTCCGTGTATGTCGGTATCACTGGCTGTAGGCACATATCCAGTACCAGTGCCCAGCTTGTAGCTAGTAGGTCTGATTGAGGGATTCGATGCCAGCGCATCACGTGCCGCATTCGTTATCTGGAAATACATTTTGTCATCCTATATAAACCGATATCAGGCGTCGCTTAATGATAAGGGG
>NZ_JBXAXY010000056.1:0-428 GCF_056782015.1 Dellaglioa sp. CoH-57-MRSF-17
GGTCTGTACTATGTGCTGCCTGCGGATTCTCCGTCGCTGGCCAACGGTCCGGGCACGGCCACGGGACGAAAAGCGGCGATGCTGGAAGTTGAAGCACTGTCCACGTCCGGTACTACTGGTGATCTGGTGCAGCGCTGGCAGGGTATGGACAGCATGTACTTCCGGTCGCGTATCAGTGGCACTTGGAGCGGGTGGTTGCAGCTGAGCAACGGTTCATTGCCACCGGCTACGACCTCGACGCTGGGTGCCGTTATCGTCGGCGCTGGTCTGAACGTGACATCCTCAGGATTGCTGAGCACGCAGATTCAATCAGTCAATGGCAAGACCGATCAGTATTTGGTTCTGACTGCCAACGATGTTGGTGCGATTCCATCTGACCAGATAGACAAACCGGGCGGCGTTGCCGGCCTATCGGCAATTCCTAACGG
>NZ_JBXAXY010000057.1:0-421 GCF_056782015.1 Dellaglioa sp. CoH-57-MRSF-17
GGCATACATGATCGCACTCGCGATCTAAGGAACGGCGATGCTGAAAACCCAAATTACCGAACTGTATAGCGCGCGGCTCAATGTTAGGGCAACGCCGCCCGCGTCCCTGACCGGGCGTCAGACGGTAGCGGAATGGGCCGAGGCTGACGCGAAAGCGGATGCGTTCGAATCATGGGCCGCGCGCCAAGCGTTCCAAACGGTTAGCGTCGTTTACGAGTCGCTGAGTCACGAAACGGAATTCGTGGCAACATGCAGTATGCGATTCACATGCGACGTGCGCTCGACGCTGGCTCAGTTTTTGGAACGCATCGAAAGCGAAGCCGCCGACCGGGGCCTTTGCATCATTGAGGATGCGGCTACACGGCTCCCGGTTCCGGGCATTCAAAAAGGGTAACAAGGGCGATCATGAAATACGATTGGT
>NZ_JBXAXY010000058.1:0-419 GCF_056782015.1 Dellaglioa sp. CoH-57-MRSF-17
GATCACAGGTGCTCAACGGTATTGCTACGCCAGTCAATCCGAGCGATGCAATTCCGCTTTCGTATATCACGGCTCTTGTCATAGATGGTGGCGTGATAGGTTAATTAGGAAAACAAAATGACAACAGCGAACATTCCTGTTCAGCACCCGCGCCTGATAACGGCGGGTGCCCGGCCAACTACGGCTCAGCTTCTTCAGGGACAGTTGTCCATAAACTTCCCGGACCGAAAGTTTTACACTCTCGACAACACTGGTGCGATCATCAGCATAGGTGTGGCTCCCGGGGATTTGGCACCTGTTGCGTTCACCGGCAGCTATAACGATCTAACCAACAAGCCCTCGGGTGGCAACTACACTCTTCCGCCCGCCTCAGCATCAGTTTTGGGGGGCGTGATGGTACCAGCTTCGCAGGGTCTGGC
>NZ_JBXAXY010000059.1:0-415 GCF_056782015.1 Dellaglioa sp. CoH-57-MRSF-17
ATGATGCCCGTGGACGAAGTTGTGAACAGAACGTATTTGCTGCCGTCGTACAGGTAATTGACGTAGCCACCGCCCGACAAATTTGTTAGCGGAGTTCCCGTAAGAGTCCATGTAACACCGTCTGTAGTGCTGTACACAGCACCGCCGGTTGTTACTGCGAACATGGTGCTGCCAACCAAAATAAGCTGGGTAGGAAGAGTTGCCGTAGTGCTCTGAGCCAGCGTCATTGTCACTGTTCCGGACAGCGGACTGGGTGTACCCGGTGTCCCTCCCGGATTGGCTGCGAACATCAGGCCACGAGACGTAGCAAACATGTATCGGTTTGCGGCGGGCAAGAATGCCATGTCCAAGATGTAATCACCAGATGGCCCCGGCGCAGTCCACGCAGCGGCTGTTACCGAAGAACTAGACCATG
>NZ_JBXAXY010000060.1:0-411 GCF_056782015.1 Dellaglioa sp. CoH-57-MRSF-17
GTGCCACACTCTTTGCACTCGTAGTTCGCAAGGAACTTTCCACTCAAGCACAGTGCCTGCTGCATCACTTCGTGGACGACGGTTCCGACTCGTGTGTAGAAGCAGCCTCCGAAGTCGAGCGTTCGCACGGTTCCGTGCATCGCGTTCTGGATGAAGAAATCTACCGGACAAAATGGGAGTTGCGACGGGCGAAGGAACAGGACACGTGTCGGATCACCAAGCTCAGCTTTATGGTAGTTCGCGACCGCATCTCGGTACACCCGCGTAAAGTCCCTCACAATCGAGTGAGTGGACAAGGGTTTGAGGATTGCCATCTTGTCAATTTAATAAGGAGACGCAAAATCACGTCAAGGAGAAAAAAGTGTTCATACAACTTACGAACGCTGGGAAGGCAATTATCGCGGCTGCGAC
>NZ_JBXAXY010000061.1:0-407 GCF_056782015.1 Dellaglioa sp. CoH-57-MRSF-17
GACTCCTTCTGTCGGTGGGGATACCGTGCTGTATTCGACTACTCGGAAGTGCGCAACAAGGCAGTTCTGCGTGTCGATTATGTGCACGATCCTGCGCGTCAACCCATCGTCGGCCTCAACGAGAAACCGGAAAGCGATTCGGAGAAAGTTCAAATCGCACTAGGCGGCCTGCGCCTTACGTTCAAGTTCGACAAGTTCGATCAACGTTCGCGCAAGCTCCCGACGAAGCCGGGACGTGATCAGCAGGTGGAACACGAACACGGATATGTTCATACCGTGATCGAGATCAAGAAGGGTGGAGAATACGTTCCCACGTATTCGACACGTTGCCGGTACGCGGACGTGTCGAATGTACTCCCTGTCGTCACACAGCTGATGACGGTTTTGAAGTTCAATCCCAGTAACCT
>NZ_JBXAXY010000062.1:0-404 GCF_056782015.1 Dellaglioa sp. CoH-57-MRSF-17
AACACGGCTGCTGGCGTGCAGCCTTCGACGGGTCAAGCAACTGATCTGTTCGTTGGTTTCTCGTTCGCAGGTACGTCGGCAGCTCCGTTCGCTGAAGCTACCTACAACAAGGTCGAAACCTTCTTGGTCCAGGCTACGGGCAGCGTGAAACTGTCGCTGGTGCCGACGACTGCAACTTCGGTCGGTATCTACGACCAAACGACCAGCGCATGGGTTCCGGTTGACGGCACGACGGTCAAGGTCACGGGCCAAACGGTCTCGGGCCTGACGGCAGGCGACACGGTTACCGTGACTTACGAGTACACGCTGACGGCAGTGCAGCGCCGGGTCCTGTTCGGTGACGTGCAGCCGGGCGGCTACGTTGGCGATTACGTCCAGCAAATCGGCGTGATTACGCGCGGTAC
>NZ_JBXAXY010000063.1:0-396 GCF_056782015.1 Dellaglioa sp. CoH-57-MRSF-17
GAACCATCGTAGGAGATGCTATCGCCTGATACGTGGGTCCATACCCACGAGCCTGCGCTCATATCCACCTGAAGCATCGAACCCGATGGATCAACGTAGCCCCAGCGGCTTGGATTCGAGAACCAAGGGTGCTTCGACTTCGTGGTCATGATGCTAGTCATCAGCGCCTTGTTCTCGTCACCACCTTGCAGCTCGATCTTGATAGTCGATCCAACCTGAGGGCACCCATACCATCCGTATGGCCCCTTAGCCCCAACACCGAACCCGAACGGACTGTCCTTCATGTTTCCGATCCACGGAACTTCACCCTGATCAGTTTCGTATAGACCCGGAACTTTAGCCTGTACACGGCTCATCCCAGTGGTGTCATTATTGGCGGTGACCGTTCCCAAGTAG
>NZ_JBXAXY010000064.1:0-395 GCF_056782015.1 Dellaglioa sp. CoH-57-MRSF-17
CAGGGATGGTCCCCAACCCCTGCTGCGCCGACACGTANGACAACCGTAGCGATTCCTAGTGTAACTGGCGTAAACGGTTTCTCATTGCGTCCCATAGGTGCATTCCAGTCAATGTCATATTCAACGGCTGCATGGGGAGCGGCAGCAGATCAAACATTTGGATATCTAAACACAGGCATCACAGTCAATCAGGCTTGGCAAGCTGGTGGTATCACACTAGGATTCGGCGCGAGATTCAACACGGGGACAACGTTGTACTACGGAGCAGCAAAAGCAACAAATCCGGTGTACGACGGATCGACCTATTGGGCTACTATGTCAGGCGGTAGCACTGGTATTGCTACGTCGGCAGATTTAACTACATGGACCCCGATTCCTCAGCAGTTGTCCAATGT
>NZ_JBXAXY010000065.1:0-393 GCF_056782015.1 Dellaglioa sp. CoH-57-MRSF-17
GTTTGACGATAACGCGGCCCAGTGTATCGGACACGGCAGTCTTCAACACCGAACACCGCTTTCCCGACTTGTCGGGGTATTCGACGTACGTAATGTCAACACCAGAATTCTTAACAGCCAACGTCAAGCCCGTGCACGCATTCACGAAGTCCCAGAAGTCTGGATTTGTGATATCCAGCGGATTGTAGTACCGATAATCGCGACCGTCGAAAATCTGGACGGCTACAGCGTCGCGTACCACGTGATCTCGATACAGGTATCCTCGAAATTTTGCCGCCCCTCGAATCAGGTCGAGTGATAGTTCATCATGCAGGTTCATTCTGGCTCCGCATCCGGGTAGTCTTCGGCATATTCGACATCTTTGCCGCTGCCGTCTTCGATAAATGTGCCACC
>NZ_JBXAXY010000066.1:0-390 GCF_056782015.1 Dellaglioa sp. CoH-57-MRSF-17
GGTGACGAGTATGCAAACACAGTGTAAATCTCATCACTGAATTCGATGTCCTCATCACCCTCACCTGAACCCAGCTCGACAGCAGCCAGCGTGATTTGCGTGTTCCAGTATCCGTTACGGACCGGAGTTGCGTACAATGCGTAGAGGCGATCTTCCGACTCCCCATCCTCCGAATCTGTTTCGGGCCCAGTGACGGTCAGGGTCCAAGCATCATCGTCTCCGACGCGCTCTGCCAATAGTTGTTGGTCATCGTTCATGCAGCCTCCTTGGGTTTTGATGCATGCTTCAAAGCGGCGCGAATCTGCTCATCAAGGTCCTGCACACCCAGCAACGGGTAGTTTTCCTGCAACCAGCTGCGCATTTTCTTGCTCTTCCACGGGCGGATGATGG
>NZ_JBXAXY010000067.1:0-389 GCF_056782015.1 Dellaglioa sp. CoH-57-MRSF-17
GCCAATGACATTGCAAATGAGGTGGCTCCGGAAGACGTGGCTAAGCCCACAAGTGCTACTAAAGCGGCGGCTATACCCAAGACCATTGAGGCCAAGCGTACGCCGCAGCTGCTGTCCGTGGTTCCGGGGTGGGTCTGGAAATGCGGTAAGTTTCGGTGGATGCCTCAGGACTTCTGGACCGAGAACGAGCGCATGAAAGAACGCGTGATCGACTCGTCGGAGCAGGATCAGAGCATTGGTATGTTTCTGGACGACCCGACGACGCCCATGCTCTACTGCGCGGCGGGTTCTCCCGACGATCGACAAGCCTTGTACTTCGCGGCCTATCTTGTGCAGGAATTCCAAAAGCGCAGTCGCGAGGAAGTCGTGTGGCACAACCTATACGGCGG
>NZ_JBXAXY010000068.1:0-381 GCF_056782015.1 Dellaglioa sp. CoH-57-MRSF-17
TGGCGCTAAGAAGCTTAACTTCTGTGTTCGACATGGGAACAGGTGTATCCTTCTTGCTATCGCCACCACACTCTTTTACTACTACATAAAACAATTTTGCAACCACTAATGCCGGCTGCAGGAGTCGAACCTGTGACCCTCGGTTTACGATACCGATGCTCTACCAACTGAGCTAAGCCGGCGAAAATGACCCGTACGGGATTTGAACCCATGTTACCGCCGTGAAAGGGCGGTGTCTTAACCACTTGACCAACGGGTCATATACATAAAAATGTGTTAATCAGTTAGATTAGCACATTTTTAAATTTATTATTAGCATGGCAACGTCCTACCCTCGCAGGGGGCGACCCCCAACTACTCTTGGCGCTAAGAAGCTTAACT
>NZ_JBXAXY010000069.1:0-381 GCF_056782015.1 Dellaglioa sp. CoH-57-MRSF-17
GCCGCCAGTCCCGATTGCAGCGCGGCCAGCGTCGCCCCGCCGTTGGCGACGCCGGTGGACAACGACGACACGGCGAGGCCAGTCGACGTCGACAGCATTGCGATCGAGACCGCGTTGGCGCTGATCGCCTGGTTGGCGGTGTAAAGCTGCCGACCAGACACGGCGCCCGTGCTGGTGGCCGTCAGTGCCGCGTCTGCGACGTTGGTGAGCACGACGGGCGATCCGACGCCGGGGGCGCCGAGCGTGACGCGCGAATGCGTCGAGTCATCATAGGAGACTGCGCCGTCGCCGACGGCGCCCACAGCCGCCGTTACGCCCTGCAGTTGCTGCAGGTTGACCGCGTCGGTGGCGTTTGTGCCGGCGGCTACGCCCTTGATCTGG
>NZ_JBXAXY010000070.1:0-380 GCF_056782015.1 Dellaglioa sp. CoH-57-MRSF-17
CCTTACACTCTGCGTGGTGCACGTAGTTGGACTTCGTGAACGAGTTCAGGCGTAGCCAGTACAGCACAAAGAAGAAATCAGGGAGAGTCAGCTCGAATGCCATCGGGCGGCCAGCAAATGCCGGAGCCGTCGTATAGCACACGGCGCTCACGGCCTCGACCATGGCCAGAAGCGATTGTTCGCGGTTTGCCTTCTGAAGCTTACCCAAGTGCTTGGCGCGGAACGGGCATACGTATAGATCAGTGAAACCGTAGAACGCGAATCGCGAAGGAAGCTCAACCGATGAATACTCACCGTCCGCGACAGGTGTGATTACACCCGGATGCTGCGACGCCACCTGATTTACATAGGACTGCACAAGATTCGGCGCAACCTTTTGC
>NZ_JBXAXY010000071.1:0-378 GCF_056782015.1 Dellaglioa sp. CoH-57-MRSF-17
GAAGGCAGCAGGCGCGAAGCTAGCAGGGGTCAATGTGGCTTGGACCAGTTACCGCTCGGCTGACGAAGAGGCGTTTGTCGAGGCTCAGGGCGGCACCGTTGTCAAGTACAGCGCGAAGATGAATGTGCTACTATACAAGCCGGGTGCTAAGTTCGCGGACAAGATCGTAAAGGCCGGGAACAAGGCGATGACATGGGACCAGTTCAAGGAGAAATACGGGCTATGAGCGAGATTACGTTTGCTGTAAAACGCGTTGTCGTGGTGCAGGGTTCTGGCTCCGACAAGATCGCGGTGTTCACCGATTTGCCGGGCCCCATCTGGCCGTTCGAAGAAAAGGCGGTGTTGAGTATCGAAGCGGCAGCAGGCACGGGCCCGGAG
>NZ_JBXAXY010000072.1:0-377 GCF_056782015.1 Dellaglioa sp. CoH-57-MRSF-17
CCTGAAACGTGGCAATGAAGTCCCGAAGCGAAATGCCGTCGTTGAGCTGGGCCCCGAGGATAATGTTGTGTTGTTCGTCTAGAATCTTCTTCAGCTCATCAAACTCACGAACCGAGAGCAGGGCATACATGGGAGTGCCCATGTAGTGCTTGAATTCCATGTTCCAGTTACGCGTTACGTATCGCATAATGCCCAGAACCGTGGCCTTCGCGTCGATTCGACCGTGCATGGGAATCAGTGCTGACCGCTTCAGCAAATCCGCAATCTGCGCATCGCGATCAGCCAAATCGTAGCCATCGATGTTCAGGAGCCGGGCGAGACGTGTGCCGTGCTCCGCGATCCACTGTTCATCAGAGCACGTTTCGGCCTCGACGCGT
>NZ_JBXAXY010000073.1:0-375 GCF_056782015.1 Dellaglioa sp. CoH-57-MRSF-17
CCGCGATCTAGAGCACAGGGCGCGGGATTTGGCCGAGTCGGAGCGCAGGGCCGGGCTCTCGGTGCAGGATAGTGCGTTGCTAATGCGATACCGTATGGGCTACACCGACCTCACGCTGGTCGATGAGTGTGCAGAGCCCCATGCGGAGCCCACCACAGCCTACCTCGACGAGATGCGTGAAATCTACGAAAAACGTGGATTTTCTACACGTCAGGATCGCGACAGGCTGGGGTATCCCACACTCGTCATCGAGTGGCCGGCACCAGCCGATCCGAGTAGAATCACGCTGAGCATTGAACGTTCGACGTTGAGCGCGGCTCCGCGCCGCAAATGAAGAACCCCGTCAGACGCGAATCTGACGGGGTTTTTGTTTTG
>NZ_JBXAXY010000074.1:0-373 GCF_056782015.1 Dellaglioa sp. CoH-57-MRSF-17
TCGTGCACCCGCTTGGGCTTGCCGTGTTCTACGATCCGGCGACTGGTGTATCGGAGGGCGCATTCGTGGCTCCGGATGGCGCGTTCGCGTATGATGAGAAGACGGCGGCGCAACACGAATCCTTGGCACAGGCCAAGGCCGATGACTTCGAATCCCGAGCCCGTTGGTTGGAAGCGCGCTGTGCCGAACTCTCGAACAGCCTTGTCGAGATGCAAACGCGTTTGGATGACGTGCTGGATGAGTGCCGTGGGCTTCGTCACCTGAACGCGGTTCTCGGTTCGAGCAACAAGCGGCTGCGTGGTATTCTACGCGATGCAGAGCTGGAGCGCTCGGCATGATCACGCGAATTTTTCAGGGCGTGACGGGCACCCAC
>NZ_JBXAXY010000075.1:0-372 GCF_056782015.1 Dellaglioa sp. CoH-57-MRSF-17
CCTGCGGCTGGATCACCTCCTTTCTAAGGAATATTACGGAAACCTACACACTTGTCGAAAATTTGTTTAGTTTTGAGAGATCTACTCTCAAAAGCGTTTACGGGCCTATAGCTCAGCTGGTTTAGAGCGCACGCCTGATAAGCGTGAGGTCGATGGTTCGAGTCCATTTAGGCCCATTTACCAATTAATAAAATACCCATTATGGGGCCTTAGCTCAGCTGGGAGAGCGCCTGCCTTGCACGCAGGAGGTCATCGGTTCGATCCCGTTAGGCTCCATTGACAATATTAATTGTCGAATTTGTTCTTTGAAAACTAGATAATATTTATTAAATTTTTAAGCAATAAGCCGAGAAACACCGCGTTTTATTAGTT
>NZ_JBXAXY010000076.1:0-371 GCF_056782015.1 Dellaglioa sp. CoH-57-MRSF-17
ACGATGAAGTTTTGGCCTCGATCGTTGATCACACCGATCTGTACAACGCACACCCGCTGGCGGCAGTCTGCGACGAGATTTACAACGATTTTGCGGCCGCGGTCACTGTCGCGGACCTGCGTGGATGCGCCACCGTGAACGAGATCACGGGCCTGATTCTGCGCAAGCGGAAGGAGCAGGAAGCTGGGAGCAACATCGTGGACGACAACCTGCTGATCGTCGAAGACGAAAACACGGATGAGGACCGGACGCGCGACGAGGCTCTTTCTGCTATCGAAAAAATCGTAGGGCACTCCATTAGCCTCGACGCCAATCTGGAAGACGTGCTGAAGAAACATGGCATTTCGTATCCGGTCGGGGCTGTTATTGTC
>NZ_JBXAXY010000077.1:0-370 GCF_056782015.1 Dellaglioa sp. CoH-57-MRSF-17
GGCTCAATGAAGAAGACGGAGCGCGATGCTATCCTTCAGGAAGCCCGTCAGTACAAGATCAAGGTGTTGATCGGCACCACAAAGCTACTGACGACAGGCACAAACATTCCGCGTGCCTCGGCCCTGTATAGCGTGATTATGTCCAGCAACATGGAGAACGCAGAACAGCGCGGGGCTCGGGTGCTGACACCGTTCGAGGGCAAGCCCGAGCCAATCTGGCGTATCTTCTTGGACGACAGCAACGTGTATCGCAGGTGTTTGGCTAACGAGTGGTGGGGCTGCTTGAGCCCGCGATTCAAACCCATCATCTCGGATAAGGACCTGAAGATATTGAAGGACTATCTGAAGCAAACAAGCAACAGGTCTAGCT
>NZ_JBXAXY010000078.1:0-368 GCF_056782015.1 Dellaglioa sp. CoH-57-MRSF-17
GGATTACGACGTTCGCTTCATCTACTGCCGCCCTGTCGATCGGTATCTGACGGTGAATAAGCGCCGTGATGTACTGGACATAAACACGCCGGAACTGACCGAGGTGCTGCGCGATCTCGGGATCGACACGGATATCATGGATTTTGCGGGCTGGGACGCGGACAAGGCAGTGTACCAGATGAGCAAGTCGAACCCGCAGGTTCTGGAGTGGACGAATTCACCGATCATCTATCGACCCAATGCGCATCTGGTGGCGCTAGCCGAGAAGATGTACAACCCGATCCCGGTGATGCACCATTACAGGTCTATGGCCAAGGGCAATTTCCGTGAGTATCTTCAGGGGGACGAAGTGTGGTACAAGAAGTATC
>NZ_JBXAXY010000079.1:0-368 GCF_056782015.1 Dellaglioa sp. CoH-57-MRSF-17
CTGCGCAGGTATCAAAGCGACCGAAGTCATTCGGCCCGTGCTTCAACAGGAAGTGGATGTCCGTGTTCTCACGCTTTGGAAAGTTAAGGGAAGCCCTTGGCTCCAATTCGCAGACCACGAAGAACCGAGCAAGGCCGCAAAGCGCGCTGGCGTCAACTTGTTCGACCCGGGTAACTGCCCGGAGTGGATTTTGGAGCGCGTGAAGACGAAGTATTTTGAAGGATCATCATGATAGCTGTTGATTTTCTCAAGACCTACGCGATTAAGATCGCGCTTGTCCTGATAGTGTTCGTGGCAGGTGCCGCACTTGGCTACAAGCTGGGTTATGACTCTGCGTGGTCAACTCAGCAGGCCACCATCAACAAAAT
>NZ_JBXAXY010000080.1:0-366 GCF_056782015.1 Dellaglioa sp. CoH-57-MRSF-17
TCTCAAGGGAGGCTTCGGCCGTGCTAATCGTGTTATCACCGAGCGCTACCAAAAACTGACTATCGTTCCACTGACGCTAGATCGCGAAATGCCGTCTAAGCATCAGCTGGCCAAGGGTCTATTGATCCCCGACACTGAGTTGGTGGGACTCAAGGAAAAGATGGCTGAGCTGAACATGACGACAGCTCAGCTCCACGACATAGTGCGCGCCATTAGACATCCGGACAGCCGCAAGGGAGTGCTTACTAAAACCCATAAAACAATGCTTGAACACATACGCGGTGCAAACGCAGAGCTTGACATTATGGATTGGATGATAAAGTCCAGTCACAAGATCGCTAAGGCGTGGATGGCTCGGTTCAAGGC
>NZ_JBXAXY010000081.1:0-362 GCF_056782015.1 Dellaglioa sp. CoH-57-MRSF-17
GCTCGTCGAAACGCGTTTGCGAAGTTTCCAGAAGTTGGACCAACAGTACATCCCAATTGCGGAGTGCAGTAAGGTCCAGCGTCTCTTCGTTAAGCTCGCCCAGATATGCAATCTCGCGCAGACTCGTCAGCTCATTTTTAAGGGCCCTGAGAGCCTTAGCTGTACCCTGTGGAACACCATCGTCACGAAGGGATTTAACAACGGCCAGCGCATCAGTAAGGCGCTTGAGTTGCCGCTCCTTGGACACCGTGCCCATTGTGGGAAGGCGTCTGAATGCTTCTCGGCTCCTGTCAATAAGGGCGCGCAGACTGGACATGCGATCGGATAGGGACGCGAGACCTGCCTCACCGTCCTTGCTATTC
>NZ_JBXAXY010000082.1:0-361 GCF_056782015.1 Dellaglioa sp. CoH-57-MRSF-17
GTTAAGGTCTCCGGAGTATCCTTCCATTGGCATAATTAGCGCTCCTTAGAATGAGCTAAACAGATTCTTAGCCGCACTAGCCACGCCCGGCAACGAGTACGTAGCATCACACGACAGCGGTGTGGACGCGCTCGGGTTGATGAATAGCGTATCTAGGTCTTGCTGTGTGAGCATGAACAGAGGCTTGAATTCAACCAGCACGCGGCAGTGGTGCGGCAGACCAGTCTGTGCATCGAAGTTCGAGGCCGCCGTTATAGAGACTCGCGTGATAACCACTGAGTCGAAGAACAGATAGTTGTCAATCTTGATCGAGATGCGGTTCTTCAGCTTCGTGTTCCAGTAGGCAGCAGTACCCATGCTC
>NZ_JBXAXY010000083.1:0-358 GCF_056782015.1 Dellaglioa sp. CoH-57-MRSF-17
GGACCGAACGAAGTGAGGGACGCGGAACGGCGCTTTTGTGATTGGACAATCTTAAATTACGTGGTGTGGGATGGGTGATGGGGGAGGTGTGTGAGATGGGTAAAAATCGCAGCTATGCTGCTGGGTGGAATGCTTGCTATTGGGGACGGCATTTCGATGCGGACGCTCATCCGGCGTGGGTCGCTGGGTGGGAGGATTGTGACGAGGCGCTGGCGCACGATGATTGCCCGGGTCCGCTGGACGAGGGTACTGGAGATCGTGTGGACTTTGGGCGTCCACGTAAAAAGCCCACAACTGTGAAACAAGGAGCGGAGCACATGGAAACGAAATTCAAATACGTTGATGGACAGGACGTGAC
>NZ_JBXAXY010000084.1:0-358 GCF_056782015.1 Dellaglioa sp. CoH-57-MRSF-17
TCCTTTAGGTGTCTAGTTGCTGGTTCGTCGTGAGCCAGTGACGTAACTATAACACGATAAAATGACGATGCGCAATACCCCTACACTATGCAAGGGTATTGCACGCGCCTTTTACTCGGGATCGCGCTGAGCGTCGCGCAGCAGTGTATCCGCTGCCGACGGGGGCTCGCGGTTGTCGCCCATGTTCACGTTATACCCGCGATTTTCCCAGCGCGTTACGGTCAGTTCATAACCGTCCGACGCGGGAAATGCGTTGCTGAGAACAGGGTACACGCTTTGCAGGTCGTGCATGCTGGTAATGCTGCGCGGGGCCGTCGCGAAAAAGTGCTTGCCGTCGCGGCTCACATTGATTTCGTAG
>NZ_JBXAXY010000085.1:0-357 GCF_056782015.1 Dellaglioa sp. CoH-57-MRSF-17
GTGGCGGTTAAGACCAGCCTCAAGGCCAACCAGCTGCCGGATTCGCTGAAAGATGTGCGCGCCCAAGTCGAGCGTGACGTGCCGGTTGGTTTCAACTACCATCGTTCGCCTGTCAAGTTCTTCCACGATGGGAACGAGGCGCGTGCACTGGAGCGTCAGCGTGATGAGCTGTTCTCGCGCTTTTCGGGCCTGCGTATCATGGATCACGTTGGCAAATACGACGTGAAGCGCATGGAACAGCAGATGTGGACGCTGGGTGGGGGCAACCACTTCATCGAGCTGTGTCTGGATACGGAACAGGATGTATGGGTCATGCTCCATTCAGGCTCGCGTCATGTGGGCAAGACGATCGGTGAG
>NZ_JBXAXY010000086.1:0-354 GCF_056782015.1 Dellaglioa sp. CoH-57-MRSF-17
GCTTCGTGATCGGTGGCACGTCGAGGACCGCAATGCGGGGCCGCGTCACCGGGCCCTTCGGCCGATGTTTCTCGGGAATTGCAAGCAGCTCCTTTTCGGTCAACATTCTGTCCTCCACGATACGTCGGACGTACGTGCCACGCTTGAACGAAGCAGGCTCGTTGTTCCAGTTGAGGCCGATATCGTGCAGCATGTCGTGCTGAGCCCGCGTGTTCTTGCCGTGCAGCTGACGGTGTGAGAAGTGTGCTTGACACAGCATCTGCAACGAGTTGCGTGTCGCATCCGCCTCACGCCACGCAAATGCGTCGAACGCTTCGCTCTCGTTCGGCAATTGCCAGACACGGCAATCGAACT
>NZ_JBXAXY010000087.1:0-353 GCF_056782015.1 Dellaglioa sp. CoH-57-MRSF-17
GTACTGTGGTCTCGACTTCTTCAAGGAAGCTAACCAGCTGTGGGCACTTCGTGTTGCGGGCCCCGGTGCTCTGTACGCTTCGGTCTTGATGTATGCAGATGCATCTGGCACTACGCATCTGGCTCCTATTCCGGCTGGCGTCGTAGACCCAACGAAACCTGATTGGCCGACGCTGCTCCAACAAGTTGGCAGCGGTGCTACCACCGCAATAGCTCTGTTCTACCCGTCTATGGGCCAAGGCTCATACGGCAACAACACTGCAATCTCGATTTCTAGCGCGACCCTCACGGCACCAGCTCAACCTTCTGCAACTAGTAGCTCGACGGTCGGTACTCTGCCTGCTGGTACTTATC
>NZ_JBXAXY010000088.1:0-351 GCF_056782015.1 Dellaglioa sp. CoH-57-MRSF-17
TAGGCCCCTTTTGCTGCTTTCGCGCCACAATTTTATGGTGTACTAATCATTAGGAGAACTACGATGCCCGTAGTCAGCTCTTCTTACCAAAATGGGCGCTTCTCGGCAGCGACCGAGCGATCAAATAATCGCATACTGGCCGCCAACGCGCGTGCTGCTGACGTGGCGGAATTTGCGGTCAACGGGATCATGCCGGTGATGCAGCAGCGCTACTACGACGCGTTTCGCGTTCAGGGCGTGGAAGGCATTCTGTACACGCAGCTCACGAATGGCCGACCCTGCACGTGCGTCGCGCGCGGCAAGCGGATCAGCGGTCTGCTGAACGAACAAGGTAAGGCCAGCGTTGGGGAC
>NZ_JBXAXY010000089.1:0-350 GCF_056782015.1 Dellaglioa sp. CoH-57-MRSF-17
GGTTGTGGATAGGCGGAAAGCTGGGGACACGCCAGAGCAGATCGCGGCTAAGGCTGTATCGAGAAGTACGCACAGAATTATCGTGAATGGAGTGTGCTACACAACTCGTAAAGAGCTATGTGATGCATACGGNATCAAGGTTGCAACATTCAGGGCGCGCGTGGCGCGTGGGTTTACGGTAGAGGAAGCTCTGTGTTCTGATGATGGGAGAACAACACGATGGAAATAACTAAGGAGGTCACGTGCTGACCCTACCGCAAATTGCTCAAAGGACGAGCCAACGCAGACGCGTGAGCGCAAAGTACGTGAAAGTCACGTACATGAAGAAGGGGTAGAGTCCTGCCCGTGTC
>NZ_JBXAXY010000090.1:0-345 GCF_056782015.1 Dellaglioa sp. CoH-57-MRSF-17
CGCACTGGCCCTCGACGTACCATTCGTGAATCTGAAATGATAGCACCACCAAGTTCTCGGGCAACCCATATCCTGACTGTATGTGGGTGATGCGGGCCATGAACTCGCGGTCTTGGACCCGGCCCTCACGAAATTCACGCACAAACAGCCAATCACGAACCTGAAAATTGCGGTCGTTGACTCGCACCTCCGCTTTCTTGGACCCGGACCACGCGTCTTCAAATGGAATAGGGTCCGATTTAAGATCGTGGACCTCGGGCCGTCGCTCACTGGTCATTCATTTCTCCCAAGTTAGGCACTTCTTTTGTACGTCTCTTCTTCCGATCACCTGATCCTGTAGATGAT
>NZ_JBXAXY010000091.1:0-345 GCF_056782015.1 Dellaglioa sp. CoH-57-MRSF-17
CAGTGCCCACATCATCGGCGCTGAGCAGCTTAGGCTTCTTGCCCTGAATGCCATCGTAGTACTGCTGAAGAGCCTGCATGATATTCGCGAGTTCGCGCATATCTGAATTGCTGGCCTTCACCACCTGCTTGATGATCGAGCGCTCGTCATCCAGCACGTAGTCCATGCCCTCGCCTTTGGCGATACGCAGGGCCTGTTTGCCGAGTGAGCTGGTGGTGGGCGTTTCCAGCTGGAACTGCGTGCAGCGCTTCAGGATCGCGCGGCCGACAGTAGAGGACTGGAATTTTTCCGGCTCCATCGAACAGATGATCCACGTCGTATCCTTGGATGGTTCCTCCAGAGGCT
>NZ_JBXAXY010000092.1:0-344 GCF_056782015.1 Dellaglioa sp. CoH-57-MRSF-17
GCACGGCTACCCGTCAACATTCAGGGTAACCCAAACGTCATCAACGAAGTGTTCTACATGTTCACAGACAACTGCCAATTCGGGCAGAACTTCGTGGGCGCGAAAGCAAATGCGGTACTGATATCTGGCACCACAGCGACCGTACGTATCATGAAGTACCCAGCGTCAACGCCCAACACAGGAACGCAAATAGGAACACTTAACATAGACACAGTGAACGGCAACTCGTTTACGAGTGTTCAATCAACCACGACGTTTGCTCCGGGTGATCAGTTCTCCTATCAATTCGCGACTACAAACATTTCTCTAATAACCATTACACTTCGTGGCACTTGGCTATAAGG
>NZ_JBXAXY010000093.1:0-335 GCF_056782015.1 Dellaglioa sp. CoH-57-MRSF-17
CCAAGAAGAATGCGACGATAAGGTCATGGCATACCTCAAGCTCGGACGCTATCCGGGAATCACGGTGAACGTGGATCATGTGCCTGAACAGCATCGCGAGACTTTTGCGAAGCTACTGCACATGCAGGTGACGCGTGCACTCGATGCCGCGTACGCAGCAGGTGCCAATGATGCACGGGCCAAGGTGAGAAAGGCTCTCGGCCTCTCGCTCATCACGCCGGTTGCTGGTGAGGGTGATGTATGATTTTTGGTGCACATCCCGGACCCAATCCCGAACTTGGTTACTGCTATCGATACCGTGAAGTTCGATACAGCCCGGGTGCGGACGATTGGGG
>NZ_JBXAXY010000094.1:0-334 GCF_056782015.1 Dellaglioa sp. CoH-57-MRSF-17
GGCACAGGACGTTGATCGCGTGTTCAAGAAAGTTAAACGCTCGCTCTCCAAGCATGGCCACAAGCTGGGGGATGTGGTTCTCGTCGATCGGGGCCATGTTACCGAGGTCGGCCGTGGACACGGTGCTGTCGAAGGCCTGTTCATCATCGACAGCATTGGCGAAAAGGGCGTCACGCTGGCGCAGGAGCCCGGAACTCCGCTCGGTATCGCCAACGCCACGGATGGCGGCATTGCGCGTCTCAAGTCAGAAGGTCGTATCGTTCACAACGTCGATCCTGCGGCGCTAGTCAAGCCGAACAAGGCACAGAAGACGAGCCGTGGCACCGAATGGGAT
>NZ_JBXAXY010000095.1:0-334 GCF_056782015.1 Dellaglioa sp. CoH-57-MRSF-17
GGTCCACAAACTTACCAGCACCGGGTCAACCGGCGCGTAACCGTTAGGTGCCGGACGAGTAAGTGTGAGGTAGTTCTGATTCGGCCGGCCCTGCTCGGGGAGAAAATACCCAGTGTCGCGTCCGCTCGGGTCCATGCGCTGCTTCTTGACGGGCGTGTACAGATCACGTTGCATAACCGTGGAGGCGGGCACCGGAATTTCTGGCCACTTGGGGCCTGTCTTGTACTGCGTCCAGACTGATGCTAGGCCCGGGTCTGTATCGATAGCCAGACCCAACGACTCACATACTCGTGCAGGTTCTTCGGAGTCACAAACAACTACCACATCCGAGTAC
>NZ_JBXAXY010000096.1:0-333 GCF_056782015.1 Dellaglioa sp. CoH-57-MRSF-17
GGATAGGGGCCGCGTCGATTGGCTTGAGCGCGCGTCGCATTAGCTGCGGTCCATCAGAAACTTGTACACGTCGCGCGGCGTCTTCAAATCCACGTTTTTGTAGACAATGCCGTGTGTCGTGCGTACCGGGTCCGACACCTCGATAGTGCCGTCTTGCAGCGTACGCGCATCGTACCCGGCGGCGCGCAGCGCAGCCAGCGGGCCTTTCATTTCGTGAGATTTGGTAATTGCGTTCATTTCGTTTTACTCCGTAGCGGTTAGTCGATGGGTCTAGTATGATCGCGTTTCTGGCACGTGTCAACAGTACCCGACTAATTTACTCGGGTTTGTAGC
>NZ_JBXAXY010000097.1:0-332 GCF_056782015.1 Dellaglioa sp. CoH-57-MRSF-17
AGCAGCTCAGCGCAACTTCCGTGGTATTTCGTGGAAGGTGCTACATGCCCATTCCGGGTCTACGATCAAGTAACGATCTTTCGCGAAGGTCGTGATCGTAAGTACCCATCGAAGTACAGCGTAGATAACCTGCGTCTCGATATCTATTCGGACTCTTCCAACCAAGCATTCAAGTACCTACAGGCGTGGAACAATACGATTCTCACGCCATTTGGTGCCACGGCAGCTGCCACGATGGGCGGTGGTTGGGGACGCCCGTCGGACTACAAGAAGCCAATCTTCGTGTATCTGTTGGACGTGACTAACTCCGTGGTTGCCGTCATTGAATATGT
>NZ_JBXAXY010000098.1:0-332 GCF_056782015.1 Dellaglioa sp. CoH-57-MRSF-17
TTGTACAAGTTGTTGACGACGGCCACCAGCGGAAAAATCTTCGAGTAGAAGATGCTGTCCGTCAGATACTGACGATACGCGTTCTGCGTCTCAAGGAACGACGAGTATGCGGATTCGGCCGCTGCGTACGATGTATCGCCTTCCATGAATGCTTCACTGATGCCCATAGCTCGCAGCGTGTAAGGCACCAGTACATCGGCAGTGTCATACCATCGCCAAAAATCACCACCCGGACGGATATCGATCGCCTGTACCGCATTACGCGTCGATACCCATCCACCAAGCGGATCGTACTCAGCCTGCTGGAACGTACGGACCAGAGCGTTCAGCTC
>NZ_JBXAXY010000099.1:0-330 GCF_056782015.1 Dellaglioa sp. CoH-57-MRSF-17
GTCCTACCCGTCGCGCGTCCTTGACACGATGAACAGTAACGTCGAGTTCAGTGAGCAGGATTTTGCACGTGCTCACAAGTTCCTCACGATGGAGACTGTGCCAATCGTATCGGATTTTTATTCTCTGGTATTTGAGGGTTGCACAATCCGTGAGTACTACGAAAATCTTGAAGATGCACTTGTGTGTCTTCGTCAACTGAAGGAAACACTCTGATGGTAAAGGACGCGTTGAAGGCAGGAGGCACCTACGGACTAGTGGGTGAATCTACACAGAACCACTACGAAGGTCCTGTAACAGCACCGGTCTCTCAGCTTGAGTGGTTGCGCGAA
>NZ_JBXAXY010000100.1:0-326 GCF_056782015.1 Dellaglioa sp. CoH-57-MRSF-17
CTGACGAGCGTACGGCCCAGCGTATACGTGTGACACCGCTCCCGCTCCAGCTGTTTGTCACGAGCGTCGAGGAAACGGTGCTGGACAGGACACAGACGAAGGCAACCGCGCCGAATTCGACATTCTTCCGTACCCGCCAGACATCGACGATTCCATGGACTACCGTGGATAGCAAAAAGCCCCGACAGATTTGTGTCTGTCGGGGCTTTTTCATTCTACTGCGCGTTTTTCTACTTCGTCGGGTTCCTTGAAATAGTGCAAGAAGTCGCGGAGACTGCCGCACGTGATTCCCGGTACCCGTGTCTCGATGTCTTCTTGTCCACGAA
>NZ_JBXAXY010000101.1:0-326 GCF_056782015.1 Dellaglioa sp. CoH-57-MRSF-17
GCACAGCTCGTGGTCTATAACGATCTTCCTCAGGTGAGCCGGACGATTACCGTCGTTGGCCTCTGGCCGGCTTCGGTTGCGGATGTCGAACTCGACGGTTCCGCATCGAACCTTGTGACCCTCAACATCACGTGGGCTTTCGACTACCTGATCAACTAACCCTCGTAAATACACGGTTTGTTTAACCAAGGACAAGACTATGAAAGCAGAAGTAATAGCACGCCTAATGGTCACGGCCAGCGAGGGTAAGTGGGAGGACATGACTCCTGCTGAGCGCAAACGCTACAACGAAAAACACCCGAATAACCCTCATGCAGATACGTATG
>NZ_JBXAXY010000102.1:0-324 GCF_056782015.1 Dellaglioa sp. CoH-57-MRSF-17
GAAAGAGGCGCGCGCCGCACTGTACGAAGAGGCGGCAAGAGGTGTGCGCCTCATGATGAAGAAAGAGCTTCGGCGTTGGCGCGAAGAACACGATGAGTGGCACGAAGAAAACTCGTAATACAGGAAATCTGATGTTCGCAAGTAAGAAAAAGGAAAGCAGTGCACCGATCGACGCAGAACAACATGCGCTTCATCGGAAGTATCGACCAACCAAACTCGACCGTTACCTTGGTCAGGATGCGGTGGTGACCCGAATTCGAGGTATGCTCGAAACCGGAAAGATTCCGAGTGCCATGGCCTTTTTCGGGCCCCCGAGCGCGGGCA
>NZ_JBXAXY010000103.1:0-320 GCF_056782015.1 Dellaglioa sp. CoH-57-MRSF-17
GTTCCTGTCGATCGTGGACACGAATTACCAAATGTGGCTGGACGCCGCAGAATCAAACAACCAGTTCCGGATGGCGGTTCTGGGCTCAGTAGATGAGCTTCCTGCGTCGCATTTGGCGAGCCCCAACGCGTATATTATCACGGGTGTCGATCAACGCCAGTCGTCGTTCATAGCGTACACGGACCGTACGGGGCTCTGGAATTTTGACGCGTACGACTTCGCGTATCAGGCGCAGGTTCCGATCACGGCCGTGGATCAGCAGTCTATAACGATCGCACTTAGCGACTACACGTCGGGAATGAATCCGTCGTACATAGGCC
>NZ_JBXAXY010000104.1:0-317 GCF_056782015.1 Dellaglioa sp. CoH-57-MRSF-17
GGACTTGGTTAATGCGGCCATGAAGTCGAATCCGAGCATTTCGTACGTGATTCCTCGTTCACCGACCGGGGCCATGATTGTTGGGGCACCTCCATCGCCTGTTGCTGAGTACACCATCAACCACAATGGCGGATCACTGGGTCAGCTTGTGTACGCGTACGGCATCTCGACGGACATGGCAAGCACCGGAGACGTTGGGTACCCAACATCGTGGGTTTATCCGCAGGTGACACAGGCTCAGGCACCGGCATCTATTACGCTCACGTGGCCCGCAGTATATGACGCAAGTAAATACCATATCTGGGGTCGCGATTCGC
>NZ_JBXAXY010000105.1:0-307 GCF_056782015.1 Dellaglioa sp. CoH-57-MRSF-17
GTACATGTTCAGTAACGGCGCTACTGTGACCACAGCAACCGGGACCACTGGTAGCGACACTACTTATTTGTCGTGGCAGGAGACATCTGGTACTGGTGCACCTTATATTTCGCAGTCCATAAATGATGTGTCCACACTGAATGGCCAGACAGTTACTGTATCGTTCTTGATCAACGTATCAAAGGGCATGTCGTTTACCCCTTCGCTGTTCCAGAACTTCGGGTCTGGCGGTTCGAGTACAGTGACGCTATCAGGAACGCCTATTGCGGTGCCGGCAAATACATGGACGAGATGTCAGCAGACATTT
>NZ_JBXAXY010000106.1:0-307 GCF_056782015.1 Dellaglioa sp. CoH-57-MRSF-17
GGTCCTACAATCAGGCCCGCGCAAAAACTCGCGAAGCAAGCGGTGTGCACAGACGTGACAGATTCGACGCAAAACTAGTAGATAATAAAAAGCTGTACAGTTCCCTCAGTATGCAAATTTCACGGCTGAAGAAAAAGCTGGCGCTCGATCCTGATGACAGAGCCCTGCAAAAAGAGCTGGGGCAAGTGATAGAAGCACGTGCCTCGCTCCGAACCAAGGAGAGTTGATGAAACCTAAGCTTCAACCGCCTGAACCCCAACAAGTACAACGTGCGCTGGCCATAGCCCGGGGGAAGGCCCCACACGCC
>NZ_JBXAXY010000107.1:0-305 GCF_056782015.1 Dellaglioa sp. CoH-57-MRSF-17
GCCCCACCAACTCTTTAGTTGGCGGGGCTTTTTTATTTAGCGGCCTGCGTGTGTTACTAGCATTTCCTTTTCATAATCTCCGCAACAAACATCGTCGCAAAAAAGATACGGGCTATGCACCCGCTCATAGCAGTAGTAGCAGAACCCAGAGTGCAACAGAGTTCGCCCTATTCTATTGCGTTGAGTGCTGCCAGCAGCTACGTGCAACGACTTCGATTCCCCGATATTGTGCCGCTTATCCATCATGATTGGTCTCATCCTCAGTATTGCTAAACGCTTGTGCTTGCTGCCTGCACAACGGACAG
>NZ_JBXAXY010000108.1:0-302 GCF_056782015.1 Dellaglioa sp. CoH-57-MRSF-17
GCTTGAGAGTCAGATAACCGGCTACGTGTTGGATATGCGTAGCGAGTTGAGCCAAGAACGAGAATTCGGAGCGTTGCTCTTCATCCTTCATCTCAGGAGCATCCGCAAACTCAAGAACGTCGCGCATGGTAGGGGGACGCATAACGAGTTCAGGCACGTCTGCAAACGAGTATATCGAGGCATCTGGAACAGTCTCAAGCTCGTTGATCGTCATCGTGGTGTTCTTGATGATCTGCGAAAGCTTCAGCGAATCCTCGGGGAGCGCTAGACGCGCAATCTCGTCACGTTGCTCTTGTGTGATC
>NZ_JBXAXY010000109.1:0-301 GCF_056782015.1 Dellaglioa sp. CoH-57-MRSF-17
GGTTCCTGTAGATAAGTGAGAAGGGAGGCCCCATACTCCGGCTGGAATATACGGGCTCGTGCCCCTATCTGACATGAGAACAGGTTGTACAACGAGTTGTTGATGGCCAGTACGTCAGGCAGCAAATCGGGGTTAGTGTCCAGCGTAAACTTCGACGACGCATCGACCCATACGGCACCCCGCGTATCAAGCTGATATGCTGTTGGTGTAGTCATGTTGAGTTCTCCTTACCATTAAATTTAGATTTGAGGGATAGGAGTACTAGTATCCGGATTGTCTGGCACGTGGTGGATGTGCGAAT
>NZ_JBXAXY010000110.1:0-298 GCF_056782015.1 Dellaglioa sp. CoH-57-MRSF-17
CCCGCGCATGTTTGGCTCCGGTGGCTGGGATCGAACCAGCGACCCACGGATTAACAGTCCGTTGCTACTACCGCTGAGCTACACCGGAATTGAGTCAGATAGACCGGGTAACAACTTCGTCCGGCTCACTATCTGATTCGTACTACTTAACTGATGATACCAATCAGGTCGCCTTCGAGGCACACCTTCAGCTCTTCAACATCTACTTCTACGGTTGCAGTCGTCATTGACGTGATAACCGTGTCAACTACCTTAACGCGCAGAGGACGGATCGAACCGTCGCGCAGGATATGTCCTT
>NZ_JBXAXY010000111.1:0-297 GCF_056782015.1 Dellaglioa sp. CoH-57-MRSF-17
GAGCACAAGTGGGATAAAGCCAAGGGGATAGCAGAAAAAGAATATGGTCCCGGGCACTGGGGTGCTGTCGAACACATTTATCAGAATATGCGAGATTCAAAGAAACATGAATCTTCGGTAGAACTGAACGCGGCTGAACGAATTGTCGAAGACGAGAAAAGCGATAGTAAATAATCGGAAAGTGGTGTACAATTGCCGCTTTGTATACCACTTTCAGGAGTATAGATGGGCAGCACTCTAAAAGACGACATGTTGTACATGGGGATCGCACAGGCTGCGGCCACGATGTCTGTCGAT
>NZ_JBXAXY010000112.1:0-295 GCF_056782015.1 Dellaglioa sp. CoH-57-MRSF-17
GCTCCCGGATTCGGAATAGTGTAGATTCCGGTTGTCGATGCCATTACGTACAAATTAGCTCCCGGCAAGAAAGCCAAGTCATTTATCAAACCACTGGACGTACCAATACTGTACGAACTCCACCCTGTCGATAAGTCAGCCGCGTTTGCGGTGTTCATCATGCCGTTTTGGTATGAGAACACAGTAACATAGCTTCCAATTATACGTGGAATCGTGGACGTGAAGGCACCCGATCCAATTGCCGTATTAACCTGCGAAGCGATCTTGAAACTGGATGCACCTGTTGCAAGATTAC
>NZ_JBXAXY010000113.1:0-295 GCF_056782015.1 Dellaglioa sp. CoH-57-MRSF-17
CACGTCGAACCGGCCCTCCAGCCAACAATCCATAAACTGGATGGGGTCTTCACACGGATTCTCGACGCACCAGCGCATTACCTCAATCCACGGTTTACTCATGCTGACTCCTTAAATGTCATTAAAGTACAAAATATCACGGAATTCCTGATCCAGATCGACAGCCTGCGACACGATCGCGAGTTCTTGGTCCTGAATTGCCTCCAGAATCTCCAGTTGCTCTTCGATCCACTCGTTGAGAATCGGGACACGCGGGTGTAGCTTTTTCTCACCTGTCCGCATCTTGATTTCGAGC
>NZ_JBXAXY010000114.1:0-294 GCF_056782015.1 Dellaglioa sp. CoH-57-MRSF-17
GTGCCACGTCGGTTACAGCCCTCCAGATGTTGATACATACGACGACCTTTGCCCTTTCCGACGCAGAATGGCTCATGATCGAACGCTACTACTTTGTCACCAACTGTATACAAGTAAGAGCCCGGTTTACGCGGATCGAGCAGTGCATAAACGTAGTAGAGCGGGTCAAGACTGAGCCTGTTGCGAGAATGCGCCTGAAGCTCTCGTGCCTGTTTGCGAACCAATGAAGAGAATGTGCGAGCCATGGTGTACTCCGAGTTTGTTCTTCATAAAATTGCACATCCTGCTTTACTC
>NZ_JBXAXY010000115.1:0-292 GCF_056782015.1 Dellaglioa sp. CoH-57-MRSF-17
GGATCGGCGTGTTCCCCGAGTATTCGGTGAGCGGCCTTTACGCGGCTGTCATTGTCGGGACTCCGGATCGCGAACAACCCGCACAGGAACACGAAAACAAAGACGCTGAAGAAGGCCAGCTCGTCACTGATGCGCTGGAGAACTATACTCCGGAACAGGCTTCGGCAGAAGCAGACCAAGCCGCCAAGAACGCATTGGCATTCGAGGCTACGGTTGAAATTCCGGACGAGACGCAGACCGCTGACTCGGCAGCTGCTGTTATCCTCGTTCAGCGCCTTGGCATCAGCCCGGA
>NZ_JBXAXY010000116.1:0-290 GCF_056782015.1 Dellaglioa sp. CoH-57-MRSF-17
TGGGTCACGAACAGGCAAATCGGCTGGCTGTTACCATCATGATTAATATGTGGGGCATCGACACGTCACGTGACGCGCGGTACCGCAATTTTGAGCGCCAGTGGGCGCAACTTGGAGAGCAGCAATGATCACGACGATGACGGGTTTTGACGTAGTTGAGTTAGAAGAGCGCGCGGAGCAACGGGCAAAGGGCAACATGTACGAAAATGAATCGTGCCGTATACGTGCCGATCAAGAAAAGCTCGTCGAGCTTAGTGGTGTGCTGGGATCATTGACGTGCACTGGTACCC
>NZ_JBXAXY010000117.1:0-290 GCF_056782015.1 Dellaglioa sp. CoH-57-MRSF-17
GCGCACACACGATCACGAGTGTGAAGATCGCGGACTCTGCACCACTCAACCGACGCACGTCACTAGGCTCCTGCCCATTAGGACGGTGCACGATGATCCGAATATCGGTATCCCACTGGAACTCGAATTGGAACTGTTCCGGGAACACCATCGACGCATAACGGTTGATCAAGACCATTAGGCGTTGCGAGATAGCTTCGATAGCCATCTTCTTCATGTTCTTGTCTTGGAAGCCATGAACGAGATGCTTCAATGCTTCTTCATCGGCCAGTTGCGTTTCCAGTTCCGCC
>NZ_JBXAXY010000118.1:0-289 GCF_056782015.1 Dellaglioa sp. CoH-57-MRSF-17
TGAAATGAGTACGAAACTGGTTTCACTCACGCTCGACATTCCGCATGCACTCGTCTACAGCCTGATGGATCGCGCGCAATACGAGTGTTCCGAATGGGCCGGGGTCACGGCCGAAGAATACGCAGAAGCCGACGAACACGGCTACACGCCCCCGCGCGTGCTGACGGTGGATGAGTACGGCGACGAGGAAAAGCCGCAGAGCACGTGGCGGCTTGCGCTGGACGAGGTTACGGAGGGCATCCGCCGCGTCCTGCTCAACGATATGACGGTACGCGAGTCGCATGCACTG
>NZ_JBXAXY010000119.1:0-285 GCF_056782015.1 Dellaglioa sp. CoH-57-MRSF-17
CGTCACTTGCGGGTCCTCTCAAATTGGGAATTGCTTAAACTGCCTTCGCCACCGCCGAATATACCTGAGCACGGTCCACAGTGTAAGGCCCGGAGCAGTTTAGGCAGTTCAGCTCAACGATGCGCAAATCTGTCACATCTTCGACAACTTCGCNAACATCCATGACATACGCACGCGGTGCCGTAGGATGGTGCACCGTCTTGTGATACGCGCGAAGCTTGTCTGCGTCCTGCGCGTACACCTTCTTGTGCTGGACGTGCCCACGATTGCGATACTCAGCAATGT
>NZ_JBXAXY010000120.1:0-283 GCF_056782015.1 Dellaglioa sp. CoH-57-MRSF-17
GGGACTCACATGGGTTGTTAAGGGGTTTGGGACGATTAAAGCAGAGAGGCTTAGGCCGTGCTATCTTCGTTCACGATATCGATGACACTACGCAGGTACGCAGGGTCATACGCGAACAGCTGCTTGTAGTACTCGATCTGCTGGTTCTTGTCTTCACGGCTGATACCGGCTGTCCGCATCTTGTCCCCGAACGACTTGGGGATCGGTGCGCGGCGGATATCGGCAACCACGGTCAGCGGTACCGTCACCACGTCTGAGGTAGCAGCGCTAACGACTTGTACCT
>NZ_JBXAXY010000121.1:0-283 GCF_056782015.1 Dellaglioa sp. CoH-57-MRSF-17
CCGTCACCTCCACCCATGACTGTTGTGTACCCGGGGTTTGCGGCAGTGCTGCCAGTGATGACGTTGGCGTCTAGGTTATACAGCGAATTGGTGTTCGTTGCCTGCATAAAGATGTTGCCGCTACCAACAACTATCTTTGGCTTTGCAGACCAAAAGGGGTTACTCAGAAACATTGTTTTCTCCTGTAGTGCCCCATAAAATTAGAGCAATTCAGTTTTTAGTGTACCCGTAGAGTACTGGAAACGCCATAGTTTTCCAGGCCGCGCGCTCGACTGGAGACTGG
>NZ_JBXAXY010000122.1:0-281 GCF_056782015.1 Dellaglioa sp. CoH-57-MRSF-17
GTTCTTCACGGCACGTGCCCGCGACGCGTACGTACGTCGTATGGAGGCCGGAATCCTGCACCCGCACGAGCGCGCAGTTCACGAACGATCGCTGGACCAATCGAATATGGACGACTTCGCGTATGACGATTTCGACGACTTTGCACCAATGGATTGGCTGGACGATGATCGTACGCCGGCTACGCGCTCGTACGCCACAGATTTCAACCCGATCGTGGTCAAGCCGCAATCGGCGGTGCTCCTGACTGGTATCTGAAGGAAAACATGAACAAGTTCAATCG
>NZ_JBXAXY010000123.1:0-281 GCF_056782015.1 Dellaglioa sp. CoH-57-MRSF-17
CCGTTTAAGGACGTGAATATCCTACTCGGCTATGAATCCCACATTTTTGAGATTCACGGAGACGGGACCGTGGTTGAGGCCGCTTACGACTATGCTGCGATCGGGAGCGGTGCTGAATACGCGCTTGGGGCCATGTACGCGTCGCATGGTGGACACGGGCCGCGTGAGGTCTTGGAATGCGCGTTGGGCGCTGCCTGCGAATTCGACAACGGAAGCCGTGGCCCCTTCACCATTCTCAGTCCTTGACAAAAGAATCAAGGTGTTGGTAAACTGTCCAATAT
>NZ_JBXAXY010000124.1:0-280 GCF_056782015.1 Dellaglioa sp. CoH-57-MRSF-17
GGCCATACCCCTACATTCAGCGATACTGACTATAGTGGCGTAGCCACGCCTCTGAGTTTCATATGCGGCACTTGCAGGGTTGAGTCGGAGATGCCGGCATCTCGTGTCACCGACAATAAAGGCCAGTGCGGACACTGCGTTAATACGGTAGGAAGCGTGCCTGAAGGTAAGAAGATCATGCGCAAAGGTAGTTTCAAGGAAGCCAAGGCCGAAGCCAAGGCCAAGAACTTGAGACCTCTTTTCGCTAAGACTGACTATGCAGGCAGCGCCAAGATAACGC
>NZ_JBXAXY010000125.1:0-279 GCF_056782015.1 Dellaglioa sp. CoH-57-MRSF-17
GAAGTTCGCAAGGTCGATGGCACGGTCATCGAGATGGTGAAGAAGGATGTGATGGGCTTCATGGATAACGCGAGGGCTGTCGCTACCAAGGAGCGATCGGAATTGGCGGTGTCTACCGAAAAGGGAAAGATTGGCCTAACCGTCAAGACTTCTAACGGTGTGTCAAAAACGCAAATCCGTGGCTCCGTGTCGGCAAAGCTGAGCTAGAAATTGGCCTATACGTTCATCGACTAGTTAATGCACAAGTGTGTCGACGCCGTGACCATCAAATTCGTGGAC
>NZ_JBXAXY010000126.1:0-279 GCF_056782015.1 Dellaglioa sp. CoH-57-MRSF-17
GTAGGATGCGTGTAGATCGTGAGATTCTGGAGTCCGAACAGATCGAACAGCTCCAGCGCATGACCGTTTTCTGGAACCTCAGAATACATCTCGTGGTTGCCGAGAATAGCGTGCCACCTGAGGTCTGGATTTTCACGAACAACGTCCGCCAATTCCCGTTGTCCAGAGTACGAGGCGCGTGGGCCGTCATACTGGTCACCTAGCAGCAAGATGTTGCTGATACCGTTGTCACGTGCGTACTTGACGGGACCTCGCCTAATCTCGTCAGCGACCATCTTG
>NZ_JBXAXY010000127.1:0-278 GCF_056782015.1 Dellaglioa sp. CoH-57-MRSF-17
TTCCTGTTCCACCTGCGCAGCGCATTCGTCGCAATCCTGTCGCTGCCGCTCGGTGTGTTGGCCGCATTCATCGTGATGCGCTACCAAGGCGTGAGCGCGAACCTGATGTCGCTGGGCGGTATCGCGATCGCGATCGGCGCGATGATCGACGCGGCGATCGTGATGATCGAGAACGCGCACAAGCATCTTGAGGCCTACGAACATGCCCATCCTCGCGTGCCGATAAACGCAGCGCAGCGCTGGGAACTGATTGCCGCGTCCGCGGCGGAAGTCGGGCC
>NZ_JBXAXY010000128.1:0-278 GCF_056782015.1 Dellaglioa sp. CoH-57-MRSF-17
GTAGGCAAGGTTGTCTTGTCCAAGTCTTGTGCGGCTTTTCAATTCTCACTACGACGCGCAGCATACTTCACGGCGTTGCCAGTGTTGAACGTCATCAGCTCCACAAGATCAATTATCTCGATTCCAGACGGATGGGAGTTGTAGTGTGTCGGGTGATTAACGTGTTCGTAGTCCGGATGATTTACATCGACCTTCTTCACAGCTTCGTTAGCGGTACTTACGGAATCATCAAAAACCTGCTTTGACAGAATTTGCGAAGCTATCAACCTTTTGGTGAC
>NZ_JBXAXY010000129.1:0-278 GCF_056782015.1 Dellaglioa sp. CoH-57-MRSF-17
GGAAGAAGCTGATCTGGAAACCTTGGTTCGGGTCTATGAGCATCAGCTCGAACATGCAGAGAAGTTCGCAGAGGGCAAGTGCGAGTCTTGCGGGCAGGCGGTGAAGATTAAGGACCCGGCAACGCTCAAGAAACGCCTCAAGGCCGCTCAGAAGAAGCGGAAGAAGCACGCACAGGACGATGCCTACCGAAAGGCGCGGGCCGCGCAAACCCGTGCAGAAGTCCGCCTCGCAGAGCTTGAGAAAGAACAGAGCTGTCTCGTCAAGAATCAGAAAAAGT
>NZ_JBXAXY010000130.1:0-277 GCF_056782015.1 Dellaglioa sp. CoH-57-MRSF-17
GTGCCCGGTTGGCACATGGCGGGCGGTAACTACGGGGCGACGTCTGACGCGCGTTTTGGTGAAGCGTGCGAGCGCCTGACTGGCAAGGGCTTTTACGGTGCGGTTGCCATTCACGACCGGAAGGAACATTAAACCATGGGCGCGCAGCAAGCCTTTATCGCGCGTGTCAATCACGATGGTGTCGCCCGCTTTTGCATCCGGCTCGCGGGCGGCTCGGCTAACGGTCTGTATGTGACGGCTGGGGGTGTCACGACAGAAGCCCGTAAGGCCCTGCTAT
>NZ_JBXAXY010000131.1:0-275 GCF_056782015.1 Dellaglioa sp. CoH-57-MRSF-17
CCATTAGAAACTGTTCAAGCCGCGCCAGATACGGACGCAGCAGCGCCGAAAGATCAGTATCCGCATCTTCGTCGTGTTCGTTATCCTCAGCGTCCGCATCGTAGTCCTCGGCATCTTCCCGCATCGCCTTCCGATCGTGACGCCCCAAGAATCGTGACAGCTCGCTGTTTTCGCGCGCTGCTTCCTCGATCTTCTGGATTGTCTCTTCGAGGATCGAATCGTACACAGCCTGTTGGTTTGGCGTCAGGCGACAGCCGCCGATCCACTCGCGCTTG
>NZ_JBXAXY010000132.1:0-275 GCF_056782015.1 Dellaglioa sp. CoH-57-MRSF-17
TTGTATGGCGGAACCATGTTAGCCAGCGATTATCGCTCATTTACCCTTGGCACCGGGTGGAACACGCTGATTGGCGCAGTATCTGTCGACGGTACGTTGTCTCATAGCAAGCAGGATAATGGCGATGTTTTTGATGGGGAAAGCTACCAGGTTGCCTGGAATAAATATCTCCCACAATCAGCCACTCATTTTTCTCTGGCAGCGTATCGCTACTCATCACGTGATTATCGCACTTTTAACGATCATGTCTGGGCTAATAATCGGGACAACTATCG
>NZ_JBXAXY010000133.1:0-274 GCF_056782015.1 Dellaglioa sp. CoH-57-MRSF-17
GCAAACTTGCCTTAATAGCAGACTCGAACCTGATCTCCACCGGACACATTTCTAGATAGTGGTTACGTGACTCAATCCAAGCTTGCGTACGCCCAGCACCTTCCACGTTCTTCGCCACAGTCAAGTGTGCATTGAAGTCAGGGAACGAATGAGTAAGGCCCTCACGCAGCAGCTCATCATGCAAGGACTGGAGACCTGTGGAGTCTAGACGCAGGACTAGAACGTTGCCCTTAGGTGTATCCCACTTTTCGAAGTGCGTGGCACGTGCCGAGAT
>NZ_JBXAXY010000134.1:0-274 GCF_056782015.1 Dellaglioa sp. CoH-57-MRSF-17
GCCCTGTTCTGCACGATGCGGGAACTGGTGCGTTTTACAGTGGTCCTCATCGCGTGTTTGGTGCCATGGTCAACGAGCTGCGGGCCCGTGGCTCCGACTACCGGGCTATGCTGTGGCTACGCGATAACGCGCGGCGTGTATGGGACCTGATGGAACAGGATTTGCGTAACGGTTTCGGGGAACAGGAACTGGCAGAGGCCGGTATCGACCCGTCTAACTACTGGAAGGAGTTGAAATGATTTTTCGTGTTGGCGACGCTGTAGGCGTCTATGGC
>NZ_JBXAXY010000135.1:0-273 GCF_056782015.1 Dellaglioa sp. CoH-57-MRSF-17
GCGCGGAAGTTGTGGTGATTGCGACGGGCGGCACAACCACCAACTCTATTACGCTGTCGTGGCCGCGTATGCCTCTGGCTACTGGCTACCGAGTGTATGGACGCACACAGGGCTCGACGTACGGGCTGATGGTGACGGTGGGGCAACAATCCACGGACAACATCACGTTTACTGACGACGGCACTATTCCGAATAGCGCTATCGACACAACGAAACAGCCGATCACGGACCCGACGAAGGCCGCACCGCCGTCCCCGACGTTTGGTGTTTCGG
>NZ_JBXAXY010000136.1:0-273 GCF_056782015.1 Dellaglioa sp. CoH-57-MRSF-17
GTATAGGTTTGCGTACCGAAGATTCTGATACAGGGCCTGCTCATAGTTGGCATGTGTATTACCAACGTCTATACCACTGAATGTCTGATATCCGCGTACCACCTTCTCTTTAACCGATAGGTTATATAGCGGAGCGCTGGCATCAGGTCTGAATTCGAGCGTGTTTATCTGGGTGCTCGGAACGTCAGTGATCAACGATTGGGAATACCTACTATTCTGATAGCCAGTCATCTTGTTGTTCATGCCGGACCGGGCTATGGGCCTATAGTCCAT
>NZ_JBXAXY010000137.1:0-273 GCF_056782015.1 Dellaglioa sp. CoH-57-MRSF-17
GGCGCAGGGGCAACGGAAGTCCTCGGGGGCTGGCGCTGCTTGTTTGTGGTCTGTCATTTGCCACGAGGATTCACTCGCCGTTTCGGTGAGTTCAGTGCGAATTAGGGGATGACATGACTGAGTTGCAACGGACACCTGTTAGTTCTGGTGGTTCGTGGATTGGGGAGTCGGAGGATCGGCTGAAGCTGGCCGTTGTAGGCGGTGGGCGGGGTCCTGAGCGCGAAGGGGCGCTGATCTAGGCAAGAGATGTCTCCGAGGCGTTAGAGGCGATGG
>NZ_JBXAXY010000138.1:0-272 GCF_056782015.1 Dellaglioa sp. CoH-57-MRSF-17
GTACAGCATGTAGCGCTGCGTCGGGCGCTTTTGCGCCGTGCGCCACAGCTGATATTGCCGCCACGCGTACTTCCACTGGCGATGCACTCGACGCGGGGCCACGATGCAGATAGGACCCTTCTCATTACGGGGGTGGTGCTGTTCGAGTGCAGCTACCACCTGAGCAAGCCGGTCGATCCGGTTGTTCGAAAGATCGAGTTCCATCAGCGAATCACCTTGATCGACACGTCACGCGGGTACACCAATTCCGTACGGCTCCAGCTGGTCTGTGC
>NZ_JBXAXY010000139.1:0-271 GCF_056782015.1 Dellaglioa sp. CoH-57-MRSF-17
GGGCGCAAACTCCGTGTATTCGCTTGTCGCTCTTAATCAGGACTGACCATGATCGACCATGACGCTGAACATCGTCTATACGTGCCGATGGACCCGTACCTGTTCTACGAGCTTGGCGGCGGTTATGCTCTGAACAAGGGGCCGCACGCACTTCCCGATGACGCGGTGCTCAAGGTTGGGCCTGCTATTCCACTATCCTGCATGTTCGACTGCTACTGGCTACTGCACGAAGGACAAAAGGTGGGCTACTATTTCCGGTCCACGTTTCAGG
>NZ_JBXAXY010000140.1:0-271 GCF_056782015.1 Dellaglioa sp. CoH-57-MRSF-17
GACACAACGCGCAGCTCGAAACTGCCCTTCTTGCCGTTGCGCAGAACCAGCAGGATGTTGTCGATGGTTGGCTGCGGGAGAACGGACACGATGTTGAGGCCACCGAGTTTTTCGCCCCGCGAATAGCCTGCATCAAATGCACCGTTGATGGCGTTGACGGTCTCACGCAGTTCCGCATGCGAAACTTCAGGCGCAAGCTTGATTAGGGTCTTTGCGATGTTCTCGTCACCGACAAGCGTGAGCAGGACATTTGCCGTGTAGTTCACGACTT
>NZ_JBXAXY010000141.1:0-271 GCF_056782015.1 Dellaglioa sp. CoH-57-MRSF-17
GATCTTCATGATTGCGCTGCGCACCGCCATGCGTGCCGGCGAGATCCTGAATCTGGGCCGCAGCAAGCTGAACATGGAGAAGCGGGTCGCCACGGTCGAGCACAAGATGCAATACAAGACGGGAAAGCCACGGCAGGTTCCGCTATCGCGGCAGGCATTGCGCCTGCTACGCACCGTGGCCGACCGCGAGCGGTGTTTCACGGTGTCATCGGCGACGCTCGATATGCTGTTCCGCAAGGCTCGCGACTTCCTGCTGATCGACGACCTACAT
>NZ_JBXAXY010000142.1:0-270 GCF_056782015.1 Dellaglioa sp. CoH-57-MRSF-17
GGGCTGAACGGCACCGACCACTAGGTTCATCAACGTTTCATCTTGAAGCAGGAGCGGCGTCAAATCCACGTTGATGCTGGTGTCCGTCTCCGGCACCTTAAAAAAGACATAACGACCGTCCATTATTCCTCCAAGCCTGCGAGGCGCTGGGCCGCACCCAAAATCGTGGGCTGGAGTTAAGTACTCGGACTGCCTCCCTGACGATTCTGCCCGACGCCTATCTCTCCAGTGTTCTCACTAGGGTCCAGCTCTGGCAGTTCAGCCTGACTG
>NZ_JBXAXY010000143.1:0-269 GCF_056782015.1 Dellaglioa sp. CoH-57-MRSF-17
AGCCAGTACAGCGGCGTCTGATCGCAGTCGCGCCCGCAGTACACGACAAACAGTCGCATACCGTCCCGGACGCCGACCCATTTCGGGTCCGTCTGCGTTTTGATCTCGACGAGAGTGCCGAGCGGAAATCGATGGCTCTTTTTCGCGTTATCCGCGCGGTACGTATTGCCAGTTTCAGGATTGATCAAATCGGCTACGTTTTGCACTTTGCGCTCCTTATATGAGAACAGGGCCCGAGTTTACGCCGGGGCCCTGTTCCTGTCAACTAC
>NZ_JBXAXY010000144.1:0-268 GCF_056782015.1 Dellaglioa sp. CoH-57-MRSF-17
GATCATTACGACCACGATGCCCGAGATCGTTCGCGGCCTAGGCTTGACCGGTCAGGAGAAGTTTGATAGGACTACTCAAGACCGTATGTTCGATTACCTGATTGGTGTCAAACGCCGGGCTATTGGTGATTACATCTCGGGGCGTTCCGATGATCTGAATGCTGCGGTCTACGCCGCATCGCAGGAGTGGGCGTCGGTAGCCGCTCCCGCAGGTATGCCTCTGTACAAAAAGAAAAAGACGGACCCGACACGATATGGTGATGGGGAA
>NZ_JBXAXY010000145.1:0-267 GCF_056782015.1 Dellaglioa sp. CoH-57-MRSF-17
CGTGGAACGCACAGTAGACAACGCTGATGAAGACACCGATAAAGACTCCAGCCACAAGCCACACCATACTCATTGCCGTGAACATATTTACCCTCCTTGTTTTTGTGCGTGAAGCACTGCACTGATTTCGCGCAGCCGATCAGTGATCGGCTGTCCCTTGCTGTCCGCGTAAAACTCTTCGAACAGCTCGATCACGTCGTTCACGGCATGCGCCAACTCCGCGACCTCCCGCAGCCTTTGGTTCGCCTGATTGAGGCGCTCGTATGC
>NZ_JBXAXY010000146.1:0-267 GCF_056782015.1 Dellaglioa sp. CoH-57-MRSF-17
TATCGTCGCATTCTTCTTGGTAGAGGTCATAATCTTTGGTAGAGATGTTCATGCTCACTCCTTACGAAATGACTCGGGAATACACGACGAACGAGCCGGTTGATCTGGAGAGCGCAATACTACACCGGTATCTGGCCCGTCGTCAATACCGTTGTGCTCGAACGCAAGAATTTCAGTATCTCGCCACGCGGCCTGTATTTGCGAAATCGGCGCATGTTCCATCAACGTGATCGCCATTTGACAAAAGTTCCGGAGTCGAGCCATGTC
>NZ_JBXAXY010000147.1:0-266 GCF_056782015.1 Dellaglioa sp. CoH-57-MRSF-17
AGCAAGAACTCCAGCGTCCTGCTGTATCCGAGGCCATGCTGCAAACCACAATCGAATTCCAGATAGCGCGTGCCCATCGTCTAGGCCAAGTTGAACAGGCTCAGGCGTTGGCTAACTTGCGGCTTGCTGAGATGGTGGTGAACCTGCAATCTGAACTGAATTACCTTCTATACGGAAACAAGAATGGCAACAACGAAGAAGAAGTCGTCGCTGGCGAAAGCGCAGGCGACGCGCACTGAAAAGGTGGCTACAGGTACTGGCGGTGT
>NZ_JBXAXY010000148.1:0-266 GCF_056782015.1 Dellaglioa sp. CoH-57-MRSF-17
TGCATCCCGCGAGCGCCAGCGCCATCAACGCAATTGCCGCAATCTTCTTCATTCTTCCACCTCGTATTCAATGTAGCCACGCTCCAGCATCGTATCAACCCAGCCCAGACGTGCCTGATTTGCGTGGCGTATCCAAGTTTGCTGCTCATCCGGGATCATCATACGTGATTCGGACGGGACTCCACGCTTCTGGAACGCCACCCAATTACTCAGTGTGCTACAGCAGAGCTGCGTTGACGCCCGGATATCACCTTCAATGAGATACG
>NZ_JBXAXY010000149.1:0-266 GCF_056782015.1 Dellaglioa sp. CoH-57-MRSF-17
GTTGACGGGTAGCCGTGCAACATCTGGGCTCGTTGGCAAATTCAACAGATCGTTATACGAGCCGGTAACGGCCACGGTCGCCAATTTTCCTGACGACAAGTTGCCTGCGGTTTGAGCCGTTGACGTAAGGATCACGCCACCTAGTGCCGATGTCGTGGCAATAGGCAACGAGTACGGAACCGGCTTGTTCGTCAGATCGTTGTAGCTGCCTGATGTTGCTACAGTGGCAAACCCAGTAATGTCGGTTGCTGTCAGCGTCACGGTTC
>NZ_JBXAXY010000150.1:0-265 GCF_056782015.1 Dellaglioa sp. CoH-57-MRSF-17
GCACCGTGTTCGGGGCTGCGTCCCATCGAGGCCGAAGGGCGCAGTTTCAAGGTGGTCGAAATGTCGCTGGCCACGTTCCTGAGCCCACGATCAGAGGTCCTTGATCCGGAGTTCGTGGTGGTCTACGTCTACTGTGCTCAGGATGAGGTGGCGGCTCTCATCGAAGAAGCAGCACGTTGTGACTGGACACTGATCCCGCCCGAACAGCGTGATGAATACCCGGAGCTTCGCCATTCGAATTGGCTCACAATCGACGGATTCTGGG
>NZ_JBXAXY010000151.1:0-264 GCF_056782015.1 Dellaglioa sp. CoH-57-MRSF-17
ACACGCAAGAATCGGTAACAATCGGCAGTTTCACGTTTACGCCCGACAATCGCATGGGGCGCGGATTCAGCTACGAACAACAGATTGCACGACATGATCCGCTCAGGTGCGAACTCTCGTATCTGTCGCCGCGTGTAGGCGGTATGCGTGACTGGCCGGCAACCGAATCGGGTATGAAACGTGCGGCACGGCGTTACGCGGAAGAGCACGCAGCAGAAATGGAAAATCGCAACATCGTTAAATAAGGAACAAGCAATGTCTGTT
>NZ_JBXAXY010000152.1:0-263 GCF_056782015.1 Dellaglioa sp. CoH-57-MRSF-17
GCCCATACCATACTTACCGCGTCGTGCACTTCTCGTACGTCGCGCAAACATGTTTAGGCCCGGAAGAAAATTCGAAGATCGTTACCGATGCGCTGGATGCAGATGTTATGCAGTGCAGAACACGCGAACGTGGGTCGATCCAACACACCCTTGTTTACTCGCATCTTGTAGCCCAGCTTGTTAAGAACAAGGATCGTGACTTCTGCCTCGTCTCCTATTTCCATAGGGTTGCTCTTATGGAAAAGATGATTCCGACCCATAGA
>NZ_JBXAXY010000153.1:0-263 GCF_056782015.1 Dellaglioa sp. CoH-57-MRSF-17
GAAATAAAATGACCTTGAAATACATGCAAGGGTTTGAGACGGTTCTAAGGTCTGAATCGTCACGAACCGTCTCAAACCCTTGCATGTATTTCAAGGTCATTTTATTTCCTTAGCTTGGCGTGAACCAAGTTATTGTTGTCATCGGCTTTGCTGGATTCAAAGTTGTCTGGGCAATGATCTCCAGCGCAACGCTAGCATCCTGAGTAACATATGGAAGTCCCGCGATAACTTCTAACGTCACGCCATAGTCGTGAAGTTAGAAG
>NZ_JBXAXY010000154.1:0-261 GCF_056782015.1 Dellaglioa sp. CoH-57-MRSF-17
GTATGAGATCGCAGGTTTCGCAGACCCTCTGGACCTCACCCCAATCAATGTGGATGATCGCGAAACGCGTATTGCGATGGGTGCCGTGGTAGTTCACAAGCTGATGGGCACCGGCCAAGTGATCGCCCAGTTCCCCGACTTCAAGGTCAACGTCCAGTTCCTGAGTGGTGAGAACGCAGACCTTCACGAGGACTCGCTCGTAGTAAAGAACAAGCAAGTCGTCAAGTTCTCCGAACTCGGTCTGCTCCAACCGTTCAAGGT
>NZ_JBXAXY010000155.1:0-260 GCF_056782015.1 Dellaglioa sp. CoH-57-MRSF-17
GGGTCCATACAATCAAATTGCGGGCAGTTTTCAGCCATTTTCTCCATTATAACCTAGCGGAATCGTATTTTCAACTGTATGGGCACGGAAAGTTGATTTTCCTAGGGGCGTTTTCCGGCGCATACAAACAGGATGCTTGAGAATGGTAACAAAACGGGCCAAAAATGGGGCTCAATCGACTACATGTATGGGCACGATTTCCCCTTTTATAAAGAAGATGGACCATACAATTTACTACCACGAGAGGCGCAGCCTCGAAG
>NZ_JBXAXY010000156.1:0-260 GCF_056782015.1 Dellaglioa sp. CoH-57-MRSF-17
CGATCTGCGGCACCTTGCGGTTGTCGGCCCATTTGGCGGCGATTAGCTCCGCACCCCTCGGCGATCCGCCGTGCAGCAGCACCATGTCCGGGTGCTTGGTGTGAACTTGATCGAGCTTGGCCCAGACCAGCCGGTGATCGTTGAAGTCGAGCCCGCCAGTCAATGCCACCTTCGGCCCCGCTGGGAAGAGCACCTGATTCTCGGCGCGCCTCTTCGCCGCCAGGAAATCGCGGCTATCGATCATCGCCGAGGTCAGGTTG
>NZ_JBXAXY010000157.1:0-259 GCF_056782015.1 Dellaglioa sp. CoH-57-MRSF-17
GGTATCGAGTTGGTTCCTGTGCCCGTGTGATCTGGACAAAATCAGGATCAGTGGACCAAGCGAGCTGCGTGCTGCGGTTTACCGTATCGTACACACCGTAGAACCCAAGATCAAGACCCTGACTCAGAATTGAGAACGAGGGATGCTCGCTCTGGTTGTTGACGATGGCTACGTACTCAGCATGATAGTCGCTTGTAGTTTCCAGCAACCTTTGCAGCTTATATAGCCAGCGGCTTCCTTCGTACTTGGCGTCGAGGTC
>NZ_JBXAXY010000158.1:0-257 GCF_056782015.1 Dellaglioa sp. CoH-57-MRSF-17
GCCCATAAATGGTGCTAACCCCGCACGGCGGCTCAAACCGCACCGGCTTCTGGTACGGCCCAACTTTTCCCAACTCGATTGCCTGAATAACGTGCATGACTTACCCAAATCCTTATGCGTGTTTGTCCAATTCGATGAACAGATCGTACGTGTGTGCAGCCAGAAGATCGGTTGCGGGAATCGCAAACTGGCCGGCTTGCGCCTGAACGTGCAGCAACTTAGCCAACACCGCAGCCTTGAAGCCACGGTTCAGCTTC
>NZ_JBXAXY010000159.1:0-255 GCF_056782015.1 Dellaglioa sp. CoH-57-MRSF-17
ATTTCCAGCTTATCGAGCGGACTGCGGGTGGTGCCTCCGGCGCCGCGCATCTGCATACCGTCAAGACTGCATGCGGTGCAGAAACTGAGCAGGGCGGTAAGGTCTTTGGCGCTGAGGGTGAAAAAGGTGTTGAAGTCCTGTGTCCAGCCCTCCGGTAGCAACGTTTCAAGACGTTTTCCCTCCTGCGACAGCGTCACAAACGCAACACCGCTCTCGCCGGGCGGCGCAGCCTTTGTCAGGGAGTAATGCTTACAG
>NZ_JBXAXY010000160.1:0-254 GCF_056782015.1 Dellaglioa sp. CoH-57-MRSF-17
GCCCACAAACTCAGCCCGGCCGTGTACGAGATAGACGCCGGGGCCCGTGCGCTCAACGCAGAAGTTAGACGCGAGCGGAGTCGCGACGATGACCGATCCGCACACGTCGAAATGACGGGCTGTGAGTGCCGCACACTGCACAACAGGGGGCGCGCTGGCCCCTTTCTGGATCGGGCCCTGTCTGGGTTCCGTGTGCAGCTCGCGCGCCAATTCCTCAGCCGTGAGCCCAAAATGCTGAGCGATGGTCGCAATAT
>NZ_JBXAXY010000161.1:0-253 GCF_056782015.1 Dellaglioa sp. CoH-57-MRSF-17
GAGATGCATCCGGCAACAGCTGGTACGGGGGACGCGACGAAGCGCTCTATAGATCAGCGGGTGTTGGACGGCTCGTTGCCTCCTGAGGCTGGCGGTCTCAAGGGGCTGCTTCTGAACGACGGCGTGCCCGGCCTCGAAATCGGCGTTGACGGCGAGAACGATGAGGCGGAACAAATGACGACAGCGGCGGCCCAGCGTCTGTCCTCGTTTGATGAATAAGACGAAACAGAGGTCTAGTAAATAGGAGAAAGTT
>NZ_JBXAXY010000162.1:0-253 GCF_056782015.1 Dellaglioa sp. CoH-57-MRSF-17
CGTCCACATAGTCGAAGTTGATAGCTCGCGAACGCATCGACGCCGCAAACTTATCTGACGAGGAAGAGGTCATATTTCGTGTTCTTCTCCAAGGTTCTGTAGCCGTTAGTGAAATAGGTGATGGGGTTCTTCGATCCATTAATGAGGCAACGTACACGCACCGACTCGTGCAGAGTGGGCCCGTACTCCAGCAGCTGGACACCGCGACCATCACGCGTGATGATCTGTGCCCCTGCCGCAGCCGCATCAATGT
>NZ_JBXAXY010000163.1:0-253 GCF_056782015.1 Dellaglioa sp. CoH-57-MRSF-17
GGCCCAAAGCGCGTCCGTTGATGACGAGTGCGCCGCTCTTCATCCAACGCCCTAGTTCCGAGTTGGACGCTGCACCCGTACCTCGTTTTTCCGTAGACTGAAAGCGGCACACTTCATGAAGCGAGCGCATGTATTCGATGCCTCGCATCACCGGACCCCGGAGCGTGCCAGCCACGCACTGAACGCGGCCTGCGTCTCTGAGGACGTAAATCTGTACGCGCCCTCGTTGATGTATGACACAAGACTTGTATCC
>NZ_JBXAXY010000164.1:0-252 GCF_056782015.1 Dellaglioa sp. CoH-57-MRSF-17
TGCGGATAAGGCGCGATATGAAATGATGTGTCCACTCAAGCAGATTAGCGCGCTTGCCTCCCTTGTCGATCAATCCCATATCCTTCAGGTAATTATAGATCGGCCATGTTATGAGCCGCGCCACATCACTGTGACCGTGCGACGAAGAGCTGTGCCAGTTTGCCAGACCAGCAATTGACCACTCCATTTCAGCTGCACGCTTCGGGCCCGGGTGTATGGTGTGCTCAATGAATCGCTCCAGACTCATCGGTC
>NZ_JBXAXY010000165.1:0-250 GCF_056782015.1 Dellaglioa sp. CoH-57-MRSF-17
CACCGGGACTACTGCCTATTCGTACGCAGCGGCTTCTGACATAACTAGCATATCCCTGATAGCGTTTCAGAGAAACGGGGCCTTCACGGCGATCGATGACATCTATGTGACCCTAGACGACGGGCTAAATTACGTCGGTCCCTTAGGTCCTGTGAACATTATCGTGCGAAGGCCAACATCGGACACGCAGGCGCAGTGGACAAAAGTTGGGTCCGCATCATCAAACGCGTTGACCGTAGGTCAACCAGCT
>NZ_JBXAXY010000166.1:0-250 GCF_056782015.1 Dellaglioa sp. CoH-57-MRSF-17
GTAGTAGTTCGCGTCGTGCACGGTACGGTTGAAGATCATGCGCCAATCCCAGTCCGTACCTTCGAGACCCAACCATTCGCGCCACTGAGGCAGCGCATCGTAGTAGGCCTCCATGATCTCGCGGCCGGCCCGAACCCCGATCTCCGATGCAAACCCCTGAATCGGAGCGTTCGAACCGCGACGCACCTGCTGCGCCACGATCTGCTGATCCTGAGTCATGGCCGCAGGCAGGAATCGACGACGTGCCGAT
>NZ_JBXAXY010000167.1:0-249 GCF_056782015.1 Dellaglioa sp. CoH-57-MRSF-17
GTTGTAGTCGCCCTCACCGTGAGCGACCAACGCGCTTATACTAGTAACGTCTCTATGCTCTACATGAGGCACCGGACCAGCTGCTCGCATAGCCCCAACGTCCCCGGCCCCGAGTGGGGCTTCTGCGCCCGTGCTAGCCACAAGCCGACCCGCGTCATCATAAACAGTATCTGCTATGGGCGATGCTTTGAAAAACGTGTCCCATGCGAAATAGCCTAGGACGCCTAGACCACCGGCAACGGCCAGACC
>NZ_JBXAXY010000168.1:0-249 GCF_056782015.1 Dellaglioa sp. CoH-57-MRSF-17
CCTCGAGAACGTCGGCTACACGGCGCGCCACCACACGTTCTTCGAGATGCTCGGCAACTTCTCGTTCGGCGACTACTTCAAGCACGACGCGATCAAGTTCGCGTGGGAGCTGCTGACCACGGTCTACCAGCTGCCGAAGGAAAAACTGTGGGTCACCGTCTACCAGGAAGACGACGAGGCATACGACATCTGGGCGAAGGAAGTCGGCGTGCCGACCGAGCGGATCATCCGGATCGGCGACAACAAGGG
>NZ_JBXAXY010000169.1:0-247 GCF_056782015.1 Dellaglioa sp. CoH-57-MRSF-17
CAAGGAGTGTGGCGCGGTTTCGGAGACGAAGCTGTCTCTGGCCGCCCACAGCTTTTTTCCCTTTGAATAGTTCAAAGGATACGATGGAGCGGTATAAGCTAATTGCGTCGGAGTACGGATTTTATCCACCCGATGATATACCGGTCTATCGTTTCCAGCAGCTTAGCGAGGCCGCACAGGAACGACGTGACAAACGAATCGAGGCCGCCGAGAAGGGGCACACATTCGTTGGATAAAAGAGGTGCAT
>NZ_JBXAXY010000170.1:0-247 GCF_056782015.1 Dellaglioa sp. CoH-57-MRSF-17
TCAGTTCCATACGGAAACTGGTCCCGTTACAGATGTTCGGACTCCTATCGTNAACCTTTTGAAGTTGACGATGCCTAGTACTGGCAAGTATGGGTTTCTGGAAAGCCCCGGCCCTTCGATCGACTTCGGAGATTCAGCGGCCTCCATAGCCAAGGACGCGGGTACCAATATAGGAACTTCTATTGGGTCAGTCGTCAATGGTGTGCTTGGCAGTGATAACGTAACCAATTTCCTGAGGGCTGTAGGC
>NZ_JBXAXY010000171.1:0-246 GCF_056782015.1 Dellaglioa sp. CoH-57-MRSF-17
TGAACACCGAAGAGCTAGTGGTCTTCCACTATCCGGGCAAAGGCACAATGATCATCAGCCCTCACGTCGGAACCGAGCTTACCCAAATTTTCACGGAGCAATGATGGACCTGCTAATAGCATTGGCGTTCAATCTGCTACTCATGCTCGCTATGGCAGTTGGCGGTTGGGTTGTGGCGTGGTTTGCCACACGAAAAGATACCGAACTTGTAGGGGCTGCACCGAAGGCTATTGCTGGGTTTATGGT
>NZ_JBXAXY010000172.1:0-246 GCF_056782015.1 Dellaglioa sp. CoH-57-MRSF-17
GGATTAAGCACGGGTGCGTACCAGGCTGCGGTGTAAATAGCTAAGGGCAGTACCAGCCACTCTAGCTGTTTGCGCAGCAAAACGTGGGTAAAACTAATGGCAATGAGCATTACCATTACGGTAATCCCAATTTCACCCATGTGGGGGGCTAGCCTTGCAAGCGCGCTACTCGTTTGGCTATAGCCGAGGCTTAACCATGGAAACCCAGTAAGTAACCACCCTCGAAGGAACTCGCTAAGTAACCAT
>NZ_JBXAXY010000173.1:0-245 GCF_056782015.1 Dellaglioa sp. CoH-57-MRSF-17
CGCTCCGCAGAACCACTATCTGGCCAGCGGACACAACCCGCAGATGGGCAACCTCCTCCCCATCTACCTTCCCGGAAACGGCGGCTTGCTCTCCGCCGTCTCCCTCATGGTCGCGGGCTGGGACGGCTCGCCGGGGCAGCCCGGCTTCCCGAACGACTGGGAGGTTCACCATGAGGGCTTCACCCCGTGGCCCAGCGAGTTCACGGAAGTGACGGTCCAGGTTACGTCACCCTCGTGAGGCGCTG
>NZ_JBXAXY010000174.1:0-245 GCF_056782015.1 Dellaglioa sp. CoH-57-MRSF-17
TCATTGTCAGTGTCCGAGTTTTTGGTTCTGGACGCGCGTCTACGGCGCTCATGTTCGGCTCGTATCTCGTCATCGTGCGGATGGACGATCAATGCCTGCTGTGGTTGAGGTGCCACAGAATTCAAGAGGTCAGATGCCTTATTCTTTGGCAGTCCTGCATATTTCGCCACAAAGTCCGCCATCCTTATCGTGAGCGCGCGATCGATCATGCGTTCGAACTTGACGAGGGGTGCCGGGTCAATGGC
>NZ_JBXAXY010000175.1:0-244 GCF_056782015.1 Dellaglioa sp. CoH-57-MRSF-17
TGATGGTCCTGTTGACTTCTAGGAGAATTCATGAAGGTCAGTAGAGTGAAGAAACGCATGCGTCAGGTACTAGATGCGCGACGCGCATGGAAACGTATGTACTGCGAAGCAACGTTCGAGTTCCTGTATAATGCGCGACCAAACCGCAAATTCGGCACCACCAGTAGTGCACATGGTGCCCGCGTAATCGACCGAATCGCAGGAGGCGTGTGGCCGCCCTACGAGAAGTTCGACATTCCAGTAT
>NZ_JBXAXY010000176.1:0-242 GCF_056782015.1 Dellaglioa sp. CoH-57-MRSF-17
GCTACGCACAGATCACGGCCGATGCCGGATACCACGTGCATGAACTCTGCCATCTTTTCCTCTTCTACGTGCGGAAGCCCGTTTAGTCGCTCCGGCACAAGATGCGCGTAATCAGCGCGATCTTTGATGCACTGCTCATCGTTGTCAAAGCCTTCTACGAGTCCAGCAAACACGAAGTACCTGAAATGAACGCCATCGAGTTTCTTGAAATCTTCAGCTAGTAACTGATCGATAAGCTGATG
>NZ_JBXAXY010000177.1:0-242 GCF_056782015.1 Dellaglioa sp. CoH-57-MRSF-17
TCGTGTTACCTCGTATGATCTGCATCGTGCTCGGAAACTGATACTCAAACCCAGAGGTGAGCGAGGTTGGTGCTCCGCTCACTGGGAACGTGAGTGCGGCCCCGCCAAAAGCTCCTGCCGACAAGTTGATTTGCCCGGCAATGGCACTATTGGTCACGAACCATGGGTAATTCGCGGCCAGCGTGCCAGAAGGATAAATGTCGAAGCCTTCGGCCGACGCAATGAATTGTGCTGGCATTTTC
>NZ_JBXAXY010000178.1:0-241 GCF_056782015.1 Dellaglioa sp. CoH-57-MRSF-17
GGTTTGTGCTTCGCGCCCGCTCCCGGCACATACTGCGCACCGAACTCAGGGGCTGGGGCCGAAACCATCGAGGGCAGCGTCGCGATCCCCAGAAGAAAGCCGCATATAGCGGCCCGAATCATGTTTCTCATCTTACTCTACCTCCACTGCTGAAACTATAAAAATGGAGTGTAGAGAAAAATTAGTTCGCCGTCAACCCCTTGTCACAATCGCGTTCACTGCGCACACACGAGCCAGCCAG
>NZ_JBXAXY010000179.1:0-241 GCF_056782015.1 Dellaglioa sp. CoH-57-MRSF-17
GTACGATCGTGGCACTCCCAAGGCTCTTATCACGCGTGGTGATGGCATGGTTGGTCGCGATGTGTCGTACCTGATTCCGAAGCTTGTAGAGTTCGGATTGATTCCGGCACGGATTCCGACCCGAAACCGAACGGTCTTTCGATTCGAAGCATTGATGAAGAAGGATGTGTTTGCTGAGAAATACAGCCGTGAGGCAGCGGGCGACGACGGTTTCGACAATGCGCGCGCCATGGTCAACGGC
>NZ_JBXAXY010000180.1:0-241 GCF_056782015.1 Dellaglioa sp. CoH-57-MRSF-17
GGAGCCGAGTGTTCCGGGGCCTTCTGCTGTTTGGCCGCCTGCGATGAGAGTGATGTTCATTCTGGTCTCCTTAGTTTGACGCCGCGGTGGGCGAAGAACCGTTCGAAGGTGGTCACGTCGACCGTCGCGTTCTGGGCGCTTTCGCCGATACCAGACGGGTTGTGCAGAGTGATGCGGGAGTTCTCGACAGCGTGAATGGGGACCAGGTGGCCACCCCGCCGAGCGTTGGGGCGTTCAGGGT
>NZ_JBXAXY010000181.1:0-240 GCF_056782015.1 Dellaglioa sp. CoH-57-MRSF-17
CTGATTGGCCTGATGTAAAGAAAAGGGATTGTGCTTGACAGCGCAGTCCCTTTTTGTATTCTGAGCAAAATTCACGACTAGGAGGAAATATGGAACTCGATCTCGACAAAATCTATGAGGACGTTAAGAACGACCCGATGTTCGAAAACGACCACGAAGTTGCATGGGGCTGTGTGGTGCGCGTTCTGAACACAGTAGCGCCGAGCTGGCGTAAGGGCCGAAACACCCCGATTTATAATG
>NZ_JBXAXY010000182.1:0-239 GCF_056782015.1 Dellaglioa sp. CoH-57-MRSF-17
TTTCGGCAGTGCCCGCTTCTTTGGATTCTTTGTTATAGACTTCATCACGGTAAATAAACATGATTAAGTCGGCGTCCTGCTCGATCGCACCGGATTCACGTAAGTCTGACATCACGGGACGTTTGTTTGGACGGTTCTCGAGGGAACGGTTAAGCTGCGATAGTGCAATTACAGGGCACATCATTTCTTTGGCAAGAGCTTTTAAGCTTCGTGAAATTTCTGAAATCTCACCGACACGG
>NZ_JBXAXY010000183.1:0-238 GCF_056782015.1 Dellaglioa sp. CoH-57-MRSF-17
GAAATCGGTTTTGGCCAATTCATGTACGATGTGTTCCACCAGCGTCCTCCTTATACTCTTTCCACACATCGATCACGACACACAAAAGGGTGAAGCTCCCGACCAAGATCAGCGGCCACCAGTGTCCCGAGCGATAGCCGAGAATTACGAGACCGCACAGAATGCACAGAACGAAGTCCATGATCAGAGAGGGACTGCCCCGGTAGCACGCACGTAACGTTGAACTAGCGACCGGTTT
>NZ_JBXAXY010000184.1:0-237 GCF_056782015.1 Dellaglioa sp. CoH-57-MRSF-17
GTCTTATATCCAGTTATTTGGGGGTTATAGGTGAAATGCTGTGCCCTTAGTTCGTGCCCGAGACAGGGCGACGAGCCGTAACCGATGCAATCCAGTCTTCCGGAATAGCGGTTGAGACTTCGCGCATGTCTTGCTCGTCTTCCGAATCGGACACGTCCTTGTTGCTGACAACCAGCACATAGCCCCGACGCACAAAACAGCGGCCAACGCACACACCATTATTGCGCGTGCGTACCG
>NZ_JBXAXY010000185.1:0-237 GCF_056782015.1 Dellaglioa sp. CoH-57-MRSF-17
GCGTACGACAACGGCGTGCTCGAGGTGGTCATTCCGATCGCGGAGCGATCCAAGACGCGGAAGGTCACCGTCGAGTCTGCCGATAAGGCGCAGGCCAAGGTGCTGACGGAGTAGGGAGCCTGAAGGCTCAAGCGCCGAAAATACCTCGGCGGCGCGACCTAGGAACAGCACGAGCGCGCAGCCGGGGGCAGCCACAGGATAAGGCTTAAAGACCAGATCTGTTGAGTTACCGTACTG
>NZ_JBXAXY010000186.1:0-235 GCF_056782015.1 Dellaglioa sp. CoH-57-MRSF-17
GTCCCCTTACCGCGCACACCCGAAAGGAGGCTGGTGCGACGGCCGCGGCGCAGCTGTCGGCTTCGATCGCTGCTGCCGGCCGGCGATTCCCGCTGAGCCTCCCGTTGACGGCCGGTTACGACTCCCGGACCGTGCTCGCCGTCACACCCCGCCAGCTCCGGGACGACCTGCACGTCTACACGCTGCTGTACCGGCACCTGACCGGGCGCTCCGCCGACGCGAGCACCCCGGCCCG
>NZ_JBXAXY010000187.1:0-235 GCF_056782015.1 Dellaglioa sp. CoH-57-MRSF-17
GTGCTGCAATGAGCATTATTGAGACGCGCGGGCGCTACGAAGACGCTATCATCGAGCGGTTCGAAGCCGCTATCAAGCGCGATCCTGCGGCATACGAGGACCCGACAGAAACCGTGTACCAGATCACCAGACGCGAAATTCTGGAGGTTATGGACGAGTTCATTGCTGACCACAACAAGCGGTTCAGTACAGCATACTTGCAGGGGCTGAAAGCCGGCCGCCTGAAGGGCTACAT
>NZ_JBXAXY010000188.1:0-235 GCF_056782015.1 Dellaglioa sp. CoH-57-MRSF-17
TTAAAGATCGTATAGAAGTCAGCTTGTTCATAAACGACACAGAGTTCCCACTAGAAGCTCTGAACGTGCTGCACTTCATACACATAGCATGGACCACACGCGCACTGGTCCCCACAGTTCACTTCTCCATATTTGACGCGACTCACACCTTGGACAGCGTGCCCCTACAGGATGGCATTCCCATCCGGGTTGTGATTCGCGCTTACCAAGGTCAGACACAGACCTTCAACTTCCG
>NZ_JBXAXY010000189.1:0-234 GCF_056782015.1 Dellaglioa sp. CoH-57-MRSF-17
AAAATTACGTCAACCCGTCATGGGAATGGGACGGTGGAATCCGTGTCCACGATTGGCGTAGGTATGTGTCAGACGATATGGTTGATCTGTGGCCGACGATGACTCTCGACCAGCGTCGTGAGGTGTACTTGGCGGCGCACGAGCAGGCGTCTAACGAGGAATGGGACTGATGGATACGCAAGAATTTCGCACGTTCATCAACGCCGCCCTCGATCGCATAGAAGCCGAGCACGG
>NZ_JBXAXY010000190.1:0-234 GCF_056782015.1 Dellaglioa sp. CoH-57-MRSF-17
CCCCGGAACTCATAGGGGCCCGGTGGTGGCGTCCATTTTGCCTTCTTCACGACGCCAACAATCTTCGGAATCACATCGCCCGACTTCAGGACCTTGACGTGAGCACCCTCACCGATACCACGTTCCATCATCCATGTCGCGTTATGCGCTGTGGCCTGCGTCACGACTGTCCCGTCGATTTCGGTTGGCGTGATCTTGATCTTCGGTTGCCAGCGCCCGAGCCGCGTCTTCTTC
>NZ_JBXAXY010000191.1:0-232 GCF_056782015.1 Dellaglioa sp. CoH-57-MRSF-17
GAAGTCGTCTACGGCCATTCCGTTTTCGTCGGTACCGCCGCCTCGGATTATGTACTCATCCTCACGAACGATCGCCACCTTACCCTTGGGCTTGGCCTTTACCCGACGATTCTGAATTTCCTCCATTTCGGACTCCGAAAGAAGTCCCGGAAATAGATTGTAGTCACCAGATTCTGCCAACGCCTCAAGATGATCCGTTACGCTGTTGACCTTCGAATAATCAATCTTTTTC
>NZ_JBXAXY010000192.1:0-232 GCF_056782015.1 Dellaglioa sp. CoH-57-MRSF-17
TGTGTCGGAAATTGGAACGTGCCTTCTTCCATACTTGAAACGCGGACTCGATACCGGGGAACGCGAATGTGCCGTCGTCGAGCACGGCAAACGCCGTATCCGGGCTCGTGGCCAGAGCCGGAACCTGACGGAGAGTCGCTTCATCATAGTCGTCCTCAAACTCTTTTTGGAATTCAAGACGCTCGACGAGCCCGGGTGCGAGTTTGATCTTCTCGCCCATGACGTTGAGAAT
>NZ_JBXAXY010000193.1:0-232 GCF_056782015.1 Dellaglioa sp. CoH-57-MRSF-17
TTCGGTGGCCGCCACGCTAGCATTCTGTGTCTTGAATCCCATGATTAACCCTGCGTATACTGACTATCGGTACCAACACGGGTGCCCAATATCTTTTCGGCATAGGTGCCACCGGTTATGTAAATGGCACGCCCAACTACTGCATATGTGCCTGCGTACGCCTTATCAGTAAGGCTGTACTCCTGATCAACTATGAAGGACATAGTATCGAGCGGTTGGAACTGTGTAGGAC
>NZ_JBXAXY010000194.1:0-232 GCF_056782015.1 Dellaglioa sp. CoH-57-MRSF-17
GCTGGGCCTCGTTCAGTTTCAAGACTTCAGCAAGCAGCGGATGCTTCGGTCGCGGTATCACGCGCATCACGCGCAGCCCGCACCTGCCTTGCCAGTCTAAACGCTTTTCCGACGATTGTAAAGCGAATTTCGCGGGCTGGACAATCTTCGTTACCCTTAGAGAAGTGGCATTTAGTGTATGCCTTTGTTTCTTCTGGGTCCAAATGTTTGCACGTTTTGCACTGCCTTGAAT
>NZ_JBXAXY010000195.1:0-232 GCF_056782015.1 Dellaglioa sp. CoH-57-MRSF-17
ATTCCGGTGATACCGATCCACATCATCAACCTGCAAGTCGTTATCAGCAAGCAAGGTGTGTCGTTCACGGAAGCGTTGTCGTCGGTTCAGGCACAGTAACGGAGACAGGGGCTTCGGCCCCTGTTTTTGATAGTAGATATGCATGCATATTAATGCGGCGACCCGGCTCGTGGCTCTCGATAACAATGTGCCCGGCACTCCGGGTACGACCATAGCGCCCGCCCAATCGTAT
>NZ_JBXAXY010000196.1:0-232 GCF_056782015.1 Dellaglioa sp. CoH-57-MRSF-17
GGCTATGCAGTTGGCACGTGAAAACATAGTGTCGCAGTCAGGCCGTAAGCCGAGCATCAAATTCGAAATCACTTTCGAACACATTGATGGGCTCCAACCACAGGACCGTGACGAGATTAGGAATGTATTCTTTAACGCCGGGTGGACCGGGTGCACTGCGATAGCTGAAACCCACCATCGCTTCACGGTCATGGTATCAGACGACGCGGACAAAGTTTTCCCTACCTGATAA
>NZ_JBXAXY010000197.1:0-231 GCF_056782015.1 Dellaglioa sp. CoH-57-MRSF-17
CGACTACGACGAGAATGAGACGGATTTCATCCGAATCGATCACTTGGTTCCGTACGATCCTCCGCGTGCAATCGTTGAGGGTTCCGAGGTGCGTCTATCGCAAGGGCAGCTGCGGATCGGGACCGTGACTGGCATCAGCGATATGGACTGGGGCGACGGAAGTCTGATCCGGGTCGATCTGGATGGCGGTGGCGAGCAGACGTTCGACCGATACGATCTCGCGGTCTATGT
>NZ_JBXAXY010000198.1:0-230 GCF_056782015.1 Dellaglioa sp. CoH-57-MRSF-17
ATTGATGCCCAGTCGTCAACGCCAGTGTTGCCCGTATTCGATTCCGGATGCGTGGCAACCGGCCACCATACCAACTCAAGGTATAAAGGCCAATGGGCATTGAAGTTCCCAAATCACCATCGGGTAGTAAGCGTTGAGCTTCCGCAGCGCGACAAACATATGCAGGTATCGGTAGCATCAAGATGGGGAGGCGTAGATCAGGACATAGCAGATACGCTCGCTCATGAGCT
>NZ_JBXAXY010000199.1:0-230 GCF_056782015.1 Dellaglioa sp. CoH-57-MRSF-17
TCAAGACCTGTCACAGAAACCAGCGTCTTACCAAGCAACGCCTCAAACCCCGGATATCGTTGGTATCCCATGTCAATCCTCTCCTTCCTCTTCGTCAATATTGATGTGGCGCAGGTCAACACCCTCGCCATAATAGCCGTTGCTTGTACCGTCCCATCGAATATCAACATACCCGAGAATTGTCGCGAATTTTTCAAACGTCCATCGGTACGACTCTAATGCATACGTGC
>NZ_JBXAXY010000200.1:0-230 GCF_056782015.1 Dellaglioa sp. CoH-57-MRSF-17
TGTTCTCTAACTATATCCCGTCATACTGGAATTGTTTTTATATTCGACTGACAACTCATAGGGGACCACTTTCATTTCCCCACATTTTAACCCATGTATAAAGCGGCCGCTGGATTTAGTGGTACGTTACTTAGTGTTTACTTGGCTAGGGCCTACCCATCCGAATGAGCCTTTCTACAGTGATGCCTCACTGTGATTTCAACATTGCTAACAGAGTTGTCATACGAATA